>JACTML010000029.1 GCA_014584635.1 Nitrosomonas eutropha
AGGTAAACAATATATTCCGACATGTTTTTGGCATGATCGCCGATGCGTTCAACTGCCTTGGCTGCAAACAATATTTCAATCGCAGTGGAAATTTTGCGTGGGTCTTCCATCATGAATGTCACCAGATGGCGGATGATCGAACGAAATTCTTCGTCCACTTGTTCATCCTGGCGCACGATTTCTGCGGAAGCATTGGGATCCAGCCGGGCAAAGGCATCCAGCGCCTTGCGTAACATATCAATGGCGATGGCGGCAATATGCCGTATTTCAACGAAACGCGGCATGTGCATGCGATCTGCAGCGTAGATCAGCTTGGCCATACGGGCGATTTTGGTTGCTTCATCACCAATTCTTTCCAGATCGGTAATGGTGTTGATTACGGTCATGATCATGCGCAAATCGATCGCAGTGGGTTGCCTGCGCACGATGACCTGGGAACAAAGCTCGTCAATTTTTATTTCCATGGCGTTAACGCGATGATCATTGTCGATGATTTGCTCAATCATGTGTTCGTTGCCATCAGTCAGCGCCTCGACCGCGTTTTTGATCTGTTCCTCGACAAATCCGCCCATCTGTAATACCCGTGTGCGGATTTCTTCGAGATCGGCATCAAATTTTTTTGAAACATGTTCTTTGGCGGTATTAACCATAGTTCTTCTCCTGCAGTTCAGGGGGCGGTCCCGAATTTATCAGTTTCCCTGGATTGTGATGGTTTCCACGCCCTGATCCGTTCCCATTAACAATACATCAGCTCCGCGTCTGGCAAACAGGCCGTTGGTCACCACGCCTGTGATCTGGTTAAGCGTGGTTTCCAGTTCGACCGGATTCATGGTGTTCAGGTTATGTATATCAAGAATTATATTGTTGTTGTCAGTAGTGAAATCCTGGCGCCAGACCGGCTGTCCACCCAGTAGTGTAATTTCCCGTGCAACATAACTGCGCGCCATGGGAATGACTTCTATCGGCAGCGGAAATTTTCCGAGTACTTTTACCAGCTTGCTCTGATCGGCGATACAAATAAATTTTCGTGCAACAGCTGCGACGATTTTCTCGCGTGTCAGCGCGCCGCCGCCGCCTTTAATCATATGCATGTTGCGCGTAATTTCATCTGCGCCATCAATATATACCGGGATGTTATCAACGGAATTCAGGCTCAATACCTCAATTCCATGCTGTTTCAGGCGCTTTGCAGTTGCTTCGGAGCTGGCCACTGCGCCTTCGATCTTGTGTTTGATTTTGGCCAGTTCGTCAATAAAAAGATTAGCGGTTGATCCTGTCCCGATACCGATGATTTCACCCACCGGCACATATTGCAGAGCTGCCTGCGCTACTGCCTGTTTTTGTTCGTCTTGTGTCATGATGATTAATAATTGGGTTTTTGAAATAGTGCGGCTGTCAAGAAGGGTTCGAGAGAACTCGGGGGCTCCTTACCTGTTTGACATCAAGCGTACCATAACTTGGTGACAGTATAATTACCGATTCAATCAGTTTATTTGTATATTTTTTCATTCTGTTCCCGATTCTGAATGCGTGCGATCAAATTACTTTCTGATGGACTCATCAGCCAGATAGCTGCGGGAGAGGTTATCGAGCGCCCGGCTTCGGTATTGAAGGAGTTACTGGAAAATTCCATTGACGCCGGTGCGACTGAAATTCTGGTCAATATCGCACAGGGCGGACTAAAACTGATGCGCGTAACCGACAACGGTACGGGTATTCCGGCGGAAGAGCTGCCGCTTGCGCTGACACGCCACGCCACCAGTAAAATTACCAGTCAGGAGGATTTGCACAAAATCACCAGTCTGGGATTTCGGGGAGAAGGACTGGCCAGTATTGCTTCGGTTTCCTGCTTGCTGCTCATCAGCCATCAGACGAATGGCAAACATGCCTGGGAAATCCGCAGTGAAGGCTCCCGACTAATGCCACCAGAACCGTCTTCGCATACAGCAGGTACAACGGTTGAGGTGCGCGATCTGTTTTTTAATCTGCCTGCCCGCCGTAAATTTCTTAAAACTGAAGCTACGGAATTCGCGCATTGTGAAGAAGTGTTCAGACGGATGGCGCTTTCTCACGCCAGGATTACCTTTACGCTGCGGCACAATGGCAACCTGCGCTGTCACTGGCAGGCTGCGGAGGGAATGGAACGCATCAGATCGGTGCTTGGAGAGGCGTTTTCTGAAGCAGCAACCTGGGTCGATGAACAATCCGCCGGTATCGGTTTACAGGGCATGCTGGCATTGCCCGCCTATTCACGTGCTGCACGCGACATGCAGTACTTTTTTGTTAACGGGCGTTTTATTCGTGACAAGCTGATTGCACATGCCTTGCGTGAAGCCTACCGTGACGTACTGCATCTTGATCGCCATGCGGCTTTTGTATTGTATTTGACTATTGATCCCGAGCAGGTGGATGTCAATGTGCACCCGACCAAAACGGAAGTTCGCTTTCGCGAAGCACGGGCAATTCATCAGTTTGTTTATCATGGTGTCAGCAAGGCGCTGGCTGCTCCTCGTTCGGGTGCGGAATCATCGTTAAACACTGTAACCTTGCTGCCGGATACTTCGGTGTCTTCTGGGTCTGCAGAGCAACCGCGTGCAGGTTTTGTGCCGACAGTTCCGACGTTGACTTATCCCAGACAGACCTATTTGCCGTCAGAAATGATTGCGCAGCCTTTTAATTTCTACCAGATTTTATCTGGTGGTGAATCCGGAAAAGCTGGTGGATATGCACGCTGCACATGAGCGTATTGTCTATGAACAACTGAAATCGCAACTGGATCAGCAGGCGTTGTCTGCGCAGCGGTTACTGATTCCGGTTACCTTCCATGTGGATAGACTTGATATCGTTACGGTGGAAGAAAACCAGACACTTTTGCAGCAACTGGGTTTTGAAATCAGCACGTTGTCTGCTGTCACGCTCGCTGTACGTGCGGTTCCGGCAATTTTGCAACATGCTGATGCGGAAAAACTGGTACGTGATTTACTGGATGAAATCAGAAACGGAGATCCTGGTCAGCTGCTTGCCGCACGGCGTAATGAACTGCTGGCAACCATGGCCTGTCATGGTGCTGTTCGTGCTAATCGTCCGCTGACATTGCTGGAAATGAACGAATTG
>JACTML010000129.1 GCA_014584635.1 Nitrosomonas eutropha
ACCCCGTCGCACGTTCCTGCAACTCATGCGCCAGTACATTCAGCAGCACTTCCGAATCGGAATGCGTATTGACGTGACGACGATCTGCAAGAAACAACTCCTGATTGAGCACATCCGCATTGGTAAGGTTGCCGTTGTGCGCCAGCACAATACCAAACGGGGAATTTACATAGAAAGGTTGTGCTTCAGCAGGAGAATTTGATGATCCTGTTGTGGGATAGCGAACATGACCAATTCCCATATGTCCGGGCAAGGCACGCATGTTGCGGGTGCGAAACACATCCCGTACCATCCCCAGCCCTTTGTGCATATGAAAACTGTTACCTTGCGCGGTAACAATACCGGCAGCATCCTGGCCACGGTGCTGCAGCATTAACAGACCATCATAAAGTAGCTGATTGGCAGGGGAACGCGCTACCACACCCAAAATTCCACACATAGCGAACTCGCTGAAAAAGTGGATTAAAAAATCGGTAAAGCCAGCAAGTCAGTATCAGCCATACAAAAATATGAAATTTTCGTATGCCGGATCCAGACTCAAATTATCTGGTGAAGTCGATTAGATTTCTGAATTCCTGAGGTAACCAGGGAATGATGTCAGCCGCCATTATTTCCAGAGGCTCACTTAATACCGCCTGTTGCCAGAAAGGTTGTTGCGGAAGAGGTGTAAAGCCTGCTGCGGTTATCAGAAATAACACAATTACCAGTCCGCGCACAATTCCAAACAATGCGCCCAGCATTCTGTCTATCAAACCCAATCCAACACCTCTCACCAGAGCAGACAACAGCTTGGATGCCAGCATCGCTACCAGAAGAACGACAAAAAACGTTACGCTGAAAGCCGTCAGCATACGCACAGATTCATTTGTAATCCAGTCTGACAGCAAGGGAGCAACATTGACCGAGTAGCGACTGGCAACAAAAAAAGCCACTATCCAGGCAAGAAGCGACACGATTTCCTGTACCAGACCGCGTGTAATACTCAGCAACGCTGAGAAAGACAGAATACCGATAACAATATAGTCAAAAATTGTCATTTGGTTGTTACTACACCACTCAACCCAATTTTTTTCAATCGTTCATGTTCTGCTTCAGCTGCCTCCCGCGTCGGAAAGGGCCCTATGCGCACACGCGTCATTTCGCTATCACCGACCCTGATTGCTTCGGTATATGCCCTTATTCCGTTAAAAACCAGATTTTGCTGTTGCTGTTTGGCTTTGGAAACATCGGAGAATGCACCCAGCTGAATAACAAAAGCACCTTCTGCTATTTTTGCAGCATCACTCACTGAAGCTTTTTCCTGAGTAACTGCAACTTTCTCCTGGGTATTCGAAGTTGATTTTACCAGTACCGGTTTCCTGCCAGGAACGGGAATTCCATTGAACTCACTCCCACCTAACTCGCTATTTCCAGTTTTCTCAGCCGAATCATCATCGCTGAAAGGTAACAGCTTATTGGGATCAGAAGAAATTTCGGTTTCATCATCGGTTGTCGCATTTTCCGGTGTCATCCACGGATACGTTTCAGCGGCCGACTCCTCGGAAGGAATCTGGATATCAATCTCCTGCTGTTCTTGCTGAGGCTCGTCATCAAGTATCATAGGCAAGAAAACCACCGAAACAATAACAAGCAAGATTGCGCCGATCAAGCGCTTTCTGGCACGTTTCCTCAGAGAAATTTCTTCTTCATTGACATTTCTGGCCATCTTTTGCACCTATCCTTAAGAAACCATTCCGCCACGATTCTGCAGTATCGCGCTGACGGTATGAAACGATCCAAAAACGCATATTCTATCATCACTAATGGCATGTTTAAGTGCATAAGCATAAGCACACTGTACGTCCTGAAACAGATAGATGTGATCCTGTTTTTCTATGTCTGCATCTTTGAGTGCCTTCTGCATTTCATCCCCCGATGCGCCTCTTGCCACATTCAAACCGGCGATTAGCCAGTAATCTACATTATTCTTCAATGCACGCACCGTGCCGATCATATCCTTATCTTTCAGCATACCAACAACTGCATAAGTACATCCTTTTACCGGGGTAGCATCCAGATTGGCAGACAGCTTATGTGCTGCTGCCGGATTATGCGCCACATCCAGAATAATTGCAGGTCTTGCCGAAATTATCTGAAATCTGCCGGAAAGCGTTACTTCAGTCAGTCCGCGCCGGATGGCATTCGCGGGAACAGGCAATACTTCTTCCAGGGCTTCCAGTGCTGCCAGAACCGCACTGGCATTTTTCAGCTGATAATTTCCTTTGAGAGCCGGTAACGGCAGGTTGTAGCGATGCCCGGATATCCCTTCATATCGCCAGCATAAATTATCTCTGGTGTAGCTAAAATCCTTATTAATACAGCGCAATAGCGCACCGGTTGCCTGCATTTTGGGGAGAAGCGTGATTGGAATTTCCTCTTCAGCACAAATGGCCGGTTTATTTGGTCTGAAGATGCCAATTTTTTCCTGGCCAATGGCCTCACGCGTTGATCCCAGATAATCCATGTGATCCAGATCGATACTGGTCAGAACAGCGCAGTCCGTGTCAAATATATTAACCGCATCAAGACGCCCCCCCAGCCCTACTTCCAGAATCGCCACATCAACACGCGCCCGTACAAATATCATCATGGCAGCCAGTGTGCCAAATTCAAAGTAGGTCAGCGTAATTTGCATTGATTGGCGCACGGATTCAATTTCAGCAAATACGTTACACAAAACTTCATCGGTAACCACATGCTGGTCAATGCGTATACGCTCACCATAATGCAGTAAATGAGGGGATGTATAGCAACCTACCCGGTAAGAAGCACGGCAGAGTATCGATTCAAGCATGGCACAGACAGAACCTTTGCCATTTGTACCCGCAACCGTAATAACAGGGAATGCAGGTGTCATTCCCAATGCATCACTTACTTTTTTTACCCGCTCCAAACCCATATCAATAGCACTCGGATGAAGCTTCTCAAAATAAAGCAGCCAATCATCCAGAGTCATTAATCGGGTATTCATTACCGGTTTGCAAAAAAGAAGCGAGATAAGAGAAATGAAAGCTATAGTTGCGAGTAAAAATTCTTTAGCTGGTTCGCTTTAATCAACCAGCCAATATATTCTTTACGGCAACAGTCAGGAGTCAGCTGGTACTGCAGGAGGCAAGGCAGGAACGGGCGTGCGCATCAGCAGTGTACACAGGTTAGCCAGCCGATCACGCATTTCACGTCGATCAATAATTAAATCAATGGCACCGTGTTCCAGTAAAAACTCCGCCCGCTGAAAACCGGCAGGCAGCGTTTGACGCACGGTCTGCTCAATAACACGCGGCCCGGCAAAACCGATTAATGCCCCCGGTTCAGCAATCACTATATCGCCAATAAACGCAAAACTTGCAGATACCCCTCCCATCGTGGGGTCTGTCAATACCGAAATAAAGGGCAGTTTCTGCCGGCTTAACTGTTCCAGTGCAGCGGTCGTTTTAGCCATTTGCATCAGCGAAAACAACCCTTCCTGCATCCGGGCTCCGCCACTTGCGCTAAAGCAGATAAAAGGAAGATGGTGCGTTACACAAGCTTGCACGGCACGTACAAAACGTTCGCCGACAACAGAACCCATCGATCCTCCCATAAAACCAAACTCGAAGACTGCAGCAACAACCGGAACCGATTTGATATTGCCGCGCATGACTATCAATGAATCAGTTTCGCTGGTAGCTTCGTGCGCTTCATTCAATCTGTCCGTATATCGTTTGCTGTCCCGGAACTTCAGAGGGTCTTGCGGAAGGATATCCGCAGCAATCTCATGACGATCTTGCGGATCCAGTAAAAATTCAAGACGCTTGCGCGCGGAAATACGATTATGATGAGCGCATTTAGGGCAGACATTCAGGTTTCTTGCCAGATCAGTACAATAAAGAACAGCCTCACAGCTCGCACATTTGCTCCACAAACCTTCCGGAACTGCTTTTTTCTCACCGTTCTCTTTGCGCTTGATTTTAGGAGGAATAATACTTTCAAACCAGCTCATATCCCTTTCCCCTTGTCAGAAGAACGGCCAGATCCCGCATCAATCGCGTGTCGCAAGGACTTTACCAGAGTTCCTACGTTTGTCATCAAATCAGCAGGTTGAGACTGTTCAATCTCCTCGACGATACGGCTGCCTATAACTACAGCATCCGCCCGCTCCGCTATACTGCTGGCTGTTTGTTCATCCCGTATGCCAAAACCCACCCCGATTGGAACTTTGATATGTTCACGCAATTGGGACAATTTATCGCTGACATCTTGCAGATCAAGGTGGGAAGCGCCTGTTACGCCTTTCAGGGAAACGTAATAGACATATCCTTTTGCCAGTTCTGCAACGTGTTTGATGCGCGACTCCGGCGTTGTTGGCGATAATAAAAAGATGGGGGCAATACCCTGCTCTTCCAGATGCTGCACCCATTCAGCACTTTCCTCTGGCGGATAATCAACTACCAGAACACCATCCACCCCGGAACGATGCGCTTCTTCCACAAAATCTTTATACCCCATGGCTTCAATCGGATTAGCGTATCCCATCAGCACAACCGGAACATGCTGATTGGTTTTTCTGAACGCTGCCACCATAGCGAGTACATCTTTCAGGCTGATATGATGTTTGAGCGCACGCTCCGAAGCGCGCTGTATCGTAGGCCCATCAGCCATTGGATCAGAAAAAGGTACCCCAAGCTCAATTAAATCAACCCCGGATCGCGTCAGTTGATGCATCAGCGCCACTGTCGTGGCTGAATCAGGATCCCCTGCTGTGATGAAAGGAATAAGCGCCGCCTTGTTTTGTGATTTGAGCTGAGAAAAAACAGATTCGATACGATTCATTTAATCATGATCCGGAAAATCAAAATATAAAGGGTTGCAGACATTCAGTTAAAGCGAAATACCCGATTGCTGTGCCACCGTTGCCATATCTTTATCCCCGCGCCCCGACAGGTTTACCAGGAGCAACTGATCCTTTCGCAATGTCGGTGCAAGTTTGGCTGCGTAAGCCAAGGCATGACTGGATTCCAAGGCTGGCATAATTCCTTCGAAACGACACAGGGCATGAAATGCGGCCAAGGCTTCATCATCTGTTACAGCGACATATTCAGCACGACCGCAATCCTTCAGCCATGCGTGCTCCGGACCTACGCCCGGATAATCCAGGCCGGCGGAAATCGAATGTGTTTCAATAATCTGGCCATGTTCATCCTGAATCAGATAGGTACGATTGCCGTGTAACACACCCGGTCTGCCCGTTACCAGAGTAGCAGCATGCTCCTGCGTATTGATTCCCTTACCAGCAGCTTCCACACCAATCATGCGTACATCTTCCTCGGCAATATAAGGATAAAACAGACCAATGGCATTTGATCCCCCCCCGACACAGGCAATGAGCGCATCCGGCTGTCTGCCATAGTCTTCCTGCATCTGCTGTTTGGCCTCGTTTCCGATTATCGCCTGAAAATCCCGAACCATCATGGGATAAGGATGCGGACCCGCAACAGTACCAATAATATAGTAGGTGTTACCCACATTCGTGACCCAGTCACGCATGGCTTCATTCAGCGCATCCTTGAGCGTGCGCGAACCCGAATCAACCGGTACAACTGTAGCGCCAAGCAGTTTCATGCGATAAACATTGGTTGCCTGGCGTTTAACATCCTCAGAGCCCATGTAAACAACACATTCCATACCATAGCGAGCTGCTACCGTGGCACTGGCCACTCCGTGCTGGCCCGCTCCCGTCTCTGCGATAATACGGTTTTTGCCCATGCGCCTCGCAAGCAGCGCCTGACCAACCGTGTTGTTAATTTTGTGCGCGCCGGTATGGTTAAGATCTTCCCGTTTCAATAAAATCTGCGCTCCCCCCAGATGATCCGACCAGCGTCTGGCATGATAAATAGGACTGGGGCGACCAACATAATGCTTGAGCTCACGGAAAAACTCTGTTTGAAACTCGGCATCATCGCGATAGTATTCGTATTGTCTGCAAAGCTCATCCAGGGCCGAAATCAGTGTTTCGGCCACGAAAGTGCCGCCGTACGGACCAAAGTGGCCGCGTTTATCAGGAAGATCATACATTTTCACAAGATCTTACTCCTTGCATGAAAGCAGAAATTTTGTCCGCATCTTTTATGCCTTTGGTAATTTCAACGCCACTGGAAACATCAAGCGCCAAAGGATGGGTTTGTTTAATCGCATCAACAACGTTATCAGGATGAAGGCCGCCGGAAAGAATCCAGGGCAGTGACAGTTCTGAAGGGATCAGTCTCCAATCAAATACATGACCTGTTCCACCTGGATTTCCCTCCGCATATGTATCCAGCAACAATCCTCTGGACCCTTCGTAACGTAGCGCATATTGTAACAAATCCAACCCGGTCCGGACACGAACAGCCTTGATATACGGCAGATGAAACTGATCGCAAAAATCAGGAGATTCATCGCTATGAAACTGTAAAAGATCAAGGCCGGCTGCTGCACTGGCCACTTCAACCCAGGATTTATCAGGATCCACAAATACACCTACAGCTTGTACAAATGGAGGTAAATATTTCACAATCTGACCAGCTTCCTCCGGCGGGATGTAACGCTTGCTTTGTGGCCATAAAATAAAGCCGATAGCATCAGCGCCATGGTTCACAGCTACCATGGCATCTTCCAGACGGGTAATTCCACATATTTTTACACGAATGCGCACCCAATCTCCTTTTTTCAATTTCTCACTGAAGGGCAGCTAATATAAATAAATTAACCCAATCCAGATCATTTAAAACCGGTAATTACCTCTATAACATTTTCTGGCTGAATTACGCTGGAAGCGGGTAAATTCCATTTGTCATCGTATCGAACCCCGGACAGATACAGACCATTCGGTGAGAATGTCGGCGCCGCCAGCGTACGATCGCGTTGTCTCAGCAGCATTTGCATCCATTCTGGAGGGTGTTTTCCCTGTCCGACATAAACCAGTCCCCCAAGAATATTGCGAATCATATGATGCAGGAAAGCATTGGCGCAAAACTCAAAAACAAAAAATTGTTTCTTTTGATAAATATCCAGCCTGGTAAGCTTCCGTACCGCGCTTTTCGCCTGACATTCTGCTGAACGGAACGCACTGAAATCATGTTCGCCAATCAGAAATTTTGCTGCAGCCTGCATTTTTTCAAGATCAAGCAGGTAGTGGGTCCACCCTATTTTTCCATGAAAAACACCGGGACGGGCAGATCGACTTAGCAGATAATACAGATAGGTACGTTCAATCGCACTGAATCGGGCGTGAAAATTATCATGAACTTCTGAGGCATTCAATACTGAAATATCATCAGGCAGTAGCGCATTTGTCCCTCTTACCCAGGCTGCCAAGGGACGCATGACACAGGTTTCGAAATGTACAACCTGACACAAAGCATGTACACCCGTATCCGTTCGGCCCGCTGTAACTACTTGAATCGGGCTGTTTGCCACACGAGATAAAGCATCTTCCAGTTGAGACTGGACTGTAACGCAACCGGGTTGCTTCTGCCAGCCGCAATAATTGCGGCCATCGTACTCTAGTGTCAGGACGATCTTCACAGATCTTTATAGAAAACAAATGTTCCGGAACCTGTTCATTAGCTCACTGAAGGACGTATTACGGCATTAAAGTTGAGTGATGCAAGCAAGGCGCAGCATATCCGAAAATATGCGAACTTTTGCGTCCAATTTCGCCTTGCACCGCCTTCCTTGGAGGTTCTGTGAATTACTGTATCTCAGCTGATTTTATCCAGCATGGAACGGGCTGCAGATTGCTGTTCGAGATCGCCCTCGCGTAACACCTCTTCAAGAATGTCCCTAGCACCTTCGCTATCATCCATTTCAAGATACGCTTTAGCCAGATCAAGCTTGGTTGCCACTTCTCTCCACTGTATATCTGCATCAGCAGCAATATTTTCACTTACAGCGTGTGATGCAATGTCCGGTTTATCTCCAAGGTCAAGATCAATATCAGCCAGACTGGACGATAACTCATTTGTTACGTGAGTTTCCTGGTCATCCTGCATTGCCTCCGGCAATTTCAGGTCAAAATCAATTTGATGTTCCGCATCATGGGATGAAGTATGGATTTCATCATCACGTTGAGATTGCACAGAATCAGATTTTTCCTCAAGATCGTTATCATACGCGGTAAACACCCATTGCTCTTTTGGTTCCTTTTCTCTGTGTTCGGTATCTTCTTCTGTGTTCACAGGAACTTCCAACTGATATTCAGTTTGATCAGAATCAGTTGTATCAATCACGCTATTGGATGAATTCAATTCATCAGGAGCAGCAGAATCTGACGCAGAGAAAAGAGATTCAATTATGCTTTCATCCTGTTTACCTGCGAAGAACACACCAGGATCAACATCAGTACGATTATCAGCAGTATTTGCAAAATCATCTGGCTCCGATGTGCCGTCCGCTTCTTGCGTCAATCCGTTATCCGGTTCTTCTGTACCTTTTTCGTCTGTGGAAGTGATTTCGATTAAAGCTGAAGGAACTGACGCATCGTCCTTCTCCGCATCATCGTATATATCATGAGAATCGAAGTCTTCAGATGCATTTCTTTTACGACGTGCCAGAGAAATACCCAGTGCAATCGCCAGCAATGCTCCCAATCCGGCGGCGGCCCATTTGCTGTTCTCGTCCAGCAGTTGCAACAGTGTGTCTGTCAAATCAGGCTCTGCTGATTCGGAATCAGCAGGTTGAGGTAATTTGGGTGATTTTACAGACGGAGCCGGTTTAAGCGGCTGTGCCGGAATAGTAATGGGAGCAATTGAATCTTCCACAGTTTTGGCAGCGGCTGAATCCGTAGCAGAACCAGGCTGCTTCTCCGGCGTCAAAATCTTTTGCAAGTCGGATGCTGATTGCACAGCATCTGATCCAGCGACGCTGCTCTCGGCTGTTGATTCTTTCAATTCAAGCAGACGTTGTAATTTCGTGACATTTTGCTCCAGAATAGCCACTCGTTCATTGGCTTCCTGCAAGGCGCGCTCTTTCGCAATTGCATCTTCTTCCATCATATGCAAATAATTCTGAGCAGTCTTGCTTTCAGTCTTTTCTGCAGATGCGTGATCATCGCCAATCAACTCTCCTTTTGAAAGAATCAGGACTTCTTCCGGTTTATCCGATCCAGTAACAGAAGATTCTTTGGAAACAGTAGTAATTTTTCCTGTTTGAGACTGCTTTAATCCGGATTTTTCAGAAGCGCTTCCAGCGAGATCAGCAATTTTTTGCCGATAACCATCCCAGCTTTCCTTTTGTATAGCAACTTCACGGGAAGCTTCTCTGGTGGTAACAGATAAAACCTCACTTTCATCGGGAATACGTAAAATGACACCCACCTTGAGCAAATTCATATTTTTTTCGATGAAGGCATCACGATTGGCGCGATACAGTGCAACCAACATCTGGTTGAGGTTAACGCTGTCAGATGACACCTGCCGTGCAATTCTGCTCAAGGTATCGCCCGAAGCGACAGGGCCATATGTATTTCCAGTCTGCGCGGGAGCCGGGGAAACAGCCTGTACCTGTGTGCGCTCTTTTACAGGGGCAGCTGCATTATCCGTTTTACCATCTTCCGATGGTTGTACAGCGGGAGCGACTGGTGTCGATTTTTGTATTCCGGCGGGATCAAGCAGTACATTGTATTCACGCAACAAATGCCCGGATGAAGAGCTAAGCTCAATGAGCAAATTGAGAAAAGGCTCATTGACCGCTTGCGATGAGCTTATGCGAATATAAGGGCGCCCATTGGCCCGTTTTTCTACGGAAACAGATAATGTCGCATGATAAGGTGCCAGCTCAACACCAGCCTTTTGAAAAATTTTAGGTGAGGCAAGGCGTGCTGAGAGTGAATCTATCTCTTTATCAGTCACTGATTCCAAAGCTATTTCAGCATTTAGAGGCTGCCCGAGATACGAACTTACGGTCAGTTTGCCCAAACTTGCAGCCTGAACAGCCCAGGCAGTCAGCAACACACCAGTCAAAAATGCTTTGGATAAAATGCCAGGAAAAATACCGTCTGCTTTGAAATCTGTCATCTTCACTCAAATACCTTTCGTTGTTATTCCGAACGCTTCGACATAAATATCGTATGGAAGTGAGGAATATTAAAAAGCGAAGGCTATCTTACCTACAGCAATAACAGCTTGTGACTGAGAATGATGTAAAACCTTCAATAGTCTATGCTGCCTTATCCTCATCAACCAAAATACGCAACATTCTGCGCAATGGCTCCGCAGCGCCCCATAATAGCTGATCACCTACGGTAAAGACAGAAATATATTCATTTCCAATATTCAATTTGCGTATGCGACCGACATGTATATCCAGTTTCCCGGTCACTGCCACCGGGGTAAGTTCTTTGGTAGTAGCCTCTTTTTCGTTTGGAATAACCCGCACCCATTTATTGGATGCCGCAATAATTTCCTCAATTTTTTCAAGAGGGATATCTTTTTTCAGTTTGATCGTCAACGCCTGACTATGACAACGCATGGCCCCTACCCGCACACAAATGCCATCGACCGGTACCGGATGATCGCTCTGTCCAAGAATCTTGTTGGTCTCCGCCTGCCCTTTCCATTCTTCCCGGCTTTGGCCGTGCGCCACCTCACGATCAATCCAGGGAATAAGACTCCCAGCCAGAGGAACACCAAAATTCTGGGCAGGGAATTCTTCATTACGCATTTTTTCTACAACTTTGCGATCAATATCCAGAATGCTGGAAGCAGGGTCATCCAGCAGATCTTTAGCAACCTTGTGGGTTTCTCCCATTTGCTGCAATAATTCGCGCATATTTTGCGCACCTGCGCCCGATGCCGCCTGATAAGTCATCACACTGGCCCATTCGACCATATCCTGGTCAAACAAACCTCCCACCGCCATCAGCATCAGACTGACCGTACAATTACCGCCAATATAATTCTTGACACCCTTATTGAGAGCTTCACTGATAACTGAACGATTAACCGGATCAAGAATAATGACAGCATCATCATCCATCCTGAGAGCGGAGGCAGCATCAATCCAGTAACCTTGCCAGCCTGATTCGCGCAGTTTCTTGAAAATATCGTTTGTATAATCTCCTCCCTGACAGGAAATTATGATATCCATTTCCTGCAGTGCAGCGATGTCATAGGCATCCTTGAGCAGTCCTGTATTCCGACCGATATCCGGGCCTTCTCCCCCTGCCTGGGAAGTTGAAAAAAACACGGGCTCGATTAATGAGAAATCATTTTCCTCACGCATGCGCTGCATAAGGACGGAGCCCACCATTCCCCTCCATCCGACAAACCCGACTCGTTTCATGTATTCACTCAGCCTTTTACAAAATAGTTTTAATACTGCGCTATGCTCTTAACAGCTTACTATCTGGCGCATTATCCAAAAATCAGAAAAAAAAGGTAAAACAGGCTTATAAATACGCAATCACTGGGATTGCAAATTTGCCAGAACCCTGTCTCCCATTTCTGCGGTGCCTGTTTTCTTCAAGCCCGCTTCATAAATATCTTCCGTACGATAACCCTGCTCCAGTGTTTTCTGAACAGCGTTTTCTATGCGTGACGCAGCTGTTTCTTCATTGAAGGAATAGCGCAGCAGCATCGCTGCCGACAAAATGGTTGCCAGCGGGTTGGCAATATTTTTGCCGGCGATATCCGGTGCAGATCCGTGAATAGGTTCATACAAACCTTTATTTTTGTCATCCAAGGATGCAGATGGCAACATTCCAATCGAACCTGTCAACATAGATGCTTCATCTGACAAAATATCGCCAAACATGTTACCTGTCACGATCACATCAAATTGCCCGGGATTACGCACTAATTGCATCGCTGCGTTGTCCACCAGCATATGTGAAAGCGAGACATCCGGATAGGATTGTGCGGTTTCTGTTACAACATCACGCCATAATTGCGTACATTCCAGGACATTCATCTTGTCTACCGAACATAATCTGCCATTACGTCTGCGAGCCGCCTGGAACGCAACATGAGCAATACGTCTGATTTCTGATTCAGAATAAATCATCGTGTTAAAGCCCACTTTCTGTCCATCCCGGTATTCGATACCGCGTGGTTTGCCGAAGTAAATATCCCCGGTTAGCTCACGCACAATCAGAATATCCAGTCCGGCGACAACTTCCGGTTTCAAAGTTGAAGCATTTGCCAGTTCGGGATAAAGCACGACCGGTCGCAGGTTGGCAAACAAGCCCAGTGTTTTGCGAATAGCCAGCAATCCCTGTTCTGGTCGTTTTTCACGTGGCAGGTTGTCGTATTGAGTTCCGCCGACAGCCCCCAGCAGCAAGGCATCCGCTTCGGCAGCTAATTTACGCGTTGCTTCCGGAAAAGGTTCGCCCGTCGCATCCACAGCACAACCACCCAGCAAACCGGATTCCAGTTCGATCTTTAATCCTTCCTGCTTGAAATGAAGAAGTACACGCTCCGCCTGCGCTACGATTTCAGGACCAATCCCATCACCCGCCAATAACGCAATCTTCATTCGCTCAACCTGCCTTTATTTTTTGCTGTGGAAACAACCAGGGTTGTTCATTTTGTCGATTTATTTCGAACGCTTTAATTTTATCGGCATGCTGCAACGTCAGGCCGATTTCATCCAGCCCGTTAAGCAGGCAATGCTTGCGAAAAGGATCAACCTCAAATGAATACACTTCATCAGATGGCGTAGTTACAGTTTGCGCTTCCAGATTAATCTTCAGCTGATAACCATTCACTGTTTGGGTGTTTTTGATTAATCCGTCAACAACAGATACCTCCAGTACAACCGGCAATAACCCGATCTTGAAACAGTTGTTATAAAAAATATCCGCAAAACTCGGTGCAATAATTACGTCAAAGCCATAATCCTGCAAAGCCCAGGGCGCATGCTCCCGACTGGATCCACAACCAAAATTATCACGTGCCACGAGAATTCTGGCACCCTGATAGCGCGCCTGGTTAAGTACAAAATCCGGATTAAGCTGGCGTGCGCTATCCTGATCCGGTTCGCCATGATCAAGATAGCGCCATTCATCAAACAGATTTTTGCCAAAACCGGAACGCTTGATCGATTTCAGAAACTGCTTGGGAATAATCGCATCGGTATCAACGTTTGCACGATCCAGTGGCACCACTATCCCCTGAAATTGCTCAAACTTTTTCATTTCATTTATTTGGCGGTTTTCTCAATGGCTTCGCCGCCACGTTGAACATCTTTACCAAATCCCTGCATCGTATTACAAGCCATTAACTGCGTAGTAACCACCAGCAATAAAAATGAAGCGAACAGTGTTTTCATCCTTAATCTCCCATAAAATAGAAATTTTACTTAACGAAAAGAGCGTACATCAACAAAATGACCCGCTATTGCCGCTGCCGCGGCCATAGCCGGGCTAACCAGATGCGTCCTCCCTCCCGGGCCTTGTCGACCTTCAAAGTTCCGGTTGGAAGTCGAGGCACAACGTTCCCCCGGCAATAATCTGTCATCATTCATCGCCAGGCACATAGAACAACCGGGTTCGCGCCACTCGAACCCTGCTGCTTGAAAAATTTTATCCAGCCCTTCTTTCTCAGCCATGGATTTGACCAGTCCGGAACCAGGAACCACCATAGCCAGCCTGATAGTGGCAGCCACCTGTTTTCCTTTGACAACCTCTGCTGCTGCGCGCAAATCTTCGATGCGCGAATTGGTACAAGAGCCGATAAATATTTTGTCCAGCATAATATCCTGCATGGATGTTCCTGGTTCAAGCCCCATATACTCAAGCGCACGTTCAGTATTCTGACGTTTGACCGGATCACTAATATTTGCCGGATCAGGTACATAGCCGTCAACCGTGGTTACCATTTCTGGTGAAGTTCCCCAGGTTACCTGAGGTTTGATGTTCTCCGCCTTTAACGTTACAACACGGTCAAAAACAGCCCCTTCATCGCTCTTCAGTGTACGCCAGTATGCAGCCGCCCGATTCCACAACTCACCCCGAGGGGCAAATGGCCTTCCTTCAATATAATTGATCGTGACATCATCCACGCCCACCATTCCCGCACGCGCACCCGCCTCAATCGCCATGTTACAAAGAGTCATGCGCCCTTCCATGGAAAGTGCTCGAATGGCGCTGCCGGCAAATTCAATGGCATATCCTGTACCGCCTGCCGTTCCCATTTCACCAATGATAGCCAAGGCAATATCCTTGGCGGTTACGCCCTGTCCCAGCTTCCCTTCCACCTTAATCAGCATGGATTTGGATTTGCGGGTTACTAGGCACTGCGTTGCCAGAACATGCTCGACTTCAGATGTGCCAATGCCAAATGCCAGACAGGCAAATGCGCCATGGGTGCTGGTATGAGAATCGCCACAGACAACCGTCATACCCGGCAATGTCGCACCCTGTTCAGGCCCAATAACATGCACAATTCCCTGACGTTCATCATCCATTCTGAACTCGGTAATCGCGAATTCCTCACAATTCTGATTGAGCGTTTCAACCTGCAAACGGGATATCGGATCACTAATCCCCCGGCTGCGGTCAGTTGTAGGAACATTATGATCAGCCACCGCCAGAATAGAACTGGTACGCCACGGCTTGCGCCCCGACAGTTTCAGGCTCTCAAAAGCCTGCGGACTGGTTACTTCATGCACCAAATGACGATCAATATAAAGTATCACCATGCCATTTGGATCATCCGACTCAGAATGAACCACATGACTCTCCCAGAGCTTATCGTATAACGTTTTCATTTCAGTATGATTACTTGTTTTTTAACGTTTTCATTTCAGTATGATTACTTGTTTTTGCGGATGGAATTATCCCATAAAGCCCGTCTGAGTAACAAATTACCAGATTGATGGCTGGGAGCCTCGAGAAACTGGTGACCGGGCGCTACATTTGCAACTGACGGATTACACGAGGGCGGCTATGTTTCAATCCTCGCCCGGTCTGGTGACCGGGCGCTACCTGTGGCAGGAAACCTGTCCGACTTCGTGTACGCCGTTTCAATCCTCGCCCGGTCTGGTGACCGGGCGCTACATGCACC
>JACTML010000023.1 GCA_014584635.1 Nitrosomonas eutropha
CTGGAGATTCTGCGCATCAAAAACACCCGTATCATCAGCCAGATGCAAGAGCAGATTGATGACAGAGGAACACTCAAAGAACTCAGCGTTAACGAAGTATTCGAGCAATGTCTGTCAGCCAATGCCATTCCGCCAGAGCAGCAAACAGAACTGCGATATACCTATCAGGAAATCCTGACTGCCCTTCAGGAAGAGGGTATCAACGCGGCGGAGTGAAGCGGAATTCTGCAATTTAAAATTACAGCAACCGAAACGCCAGAGCAGCAACAAGCGTAGGCAACAATGCTGCCAACAGCAAACGGAAAGGATGCACCGCTTCGTTATCAAAGTGAGTGCGCAGGATAGCCACCCCTGCCGGATTGGGCGCATTGGCAATAACAGTCAGCCCTCCCCCTGTTACCGCACCGCTGACGAGAGCATATTTAAGACTGTCAGACAAGCCATCAACAAGCGACCCCAGATAGGTCAGCGCTGCGTTATCAGTTACTGCAGTCAGCAAAATCGCACCAAGAAACATCTGATCACCAGACATACTCAGCAACAGCGGCTGCAGCCACCATTGCTGCTGACCGCCCAGCACTACCAGCCCGGCCAGAAAAAAAGCAACCAGCAGCCCTTCGCGCAGGATCAGACGATCCTGATAACGCTGATAAGCATGTGCAATCCCCAGAAAAAACAGAAACAGCCCCATGAACATTGCCGGGTGATGGGAAAAAATCACGATCCCTGCGAGAAAAACCAGATGAATGCATATCAGAACAAGCGGAACCGCATCACTACTGCTGCTTTCCGTTTCCGGCAGCAACCGCAATTCTTCGCGAAACAGCAACGTCACGCACAAGGCATTGACGACAATCGCAATGATGGATTTCCATCCAAACGTCATCAGCATGAATGTCATATCCCAGTTCCATTTGCCTGCCACCATCAGCACAGGGGGCGCGGCAAAATGCGTCAGCGTGCCGCCAATGGAAATATTCACGAACAAGACAGCCAGTATGGCGTACTTCATCTGGCTGGAAATACCTTTTATAAAGATACGCTCGGCCAGGATCAGGGCAGCCAGCGTCATGGCTGCCGGTTCAGTAATCAATGAACCAATCAGGGGAACCAGTGACAATACCGTAAAATTAAACCCCATGCTCCCCTGCAGTGGAATAATACGGGCAACCTGATAAACAGCAGTTTTTGCCACCTGCAGGATTGGGCGCGTACCCGCCACCACCATAATGGCAAATACAAACATCGGCTCGGTAAAATTGCGTGAATCGATGTAATTTATCGCGGCCTGCTCGCCATTAGCAATAAACAGAACAACAACCAGAACCAGCGCCCAGAAGCCAAACACCACCTCCACTTCACCCAGCAAATGCCATATTCCGGCATGCGCCGGCTGAATATGCGCCAATCGCTTGAAAAAGCCTGTGCTGAAGGTGTGCAGGATAGCCAGAGCAAACAGTACCGAACTCATCAGTTCAATAAGAGTCAGTGTCATAATATCACTCGAAAATATAACGAAAAGCTGCTTTCACGCTGATTTGCAGCACGAACTACACCCCCTGCTTCAGACTGGCTTCGATAAACGTATCCAGATCCCCATCCAGCACCGCCTGCGTATTACCAATCTCGATATCGGTTCGCAGATCTTTGATACGTGACTGATCCAGCACGTAAGAACGAATCTGATGGCCCCAGCCGATATCTGTTTTGGAATCTTCGATCGCCTGTCTGGTTTCATTACGTTTTCTCAGTTCGGCTTCATACAAACGGGATTTCAGCACTGTCATGGCATCCGCGCGGTTGCGATGCTGGGAACGCCCGCTCTGGCACTGCACAACAATTCCAGTTGGAATATGAGTAATCCTGACAGCAGAATCAGTTTTATTAATATGCTGCCCGCCCGCTCCGGAAGCACGATAGGTATCCACCCGCAAATCAGCGGGATTGATATCAATTTCAATACTGTCATCCACTTCCGGATAGATAAAGACACTGGCAAAAGAGGTATGACGGCGATTTCCTGAATCAAAAGGAGATTTGCGTACCAGCCGGTGCACCCCGGTTTCCGTGCGCAGGTAACCGTAGGCATATTCACCACTTACCTTGATCGTCGCGCTCTTGATACCAGCCACATCACCCGGAGATTCCTCCAGCAGTTCCACCTCCAGACCACGTCGCTCACAATAGCGCAAATACATTCGTTCCAGCATGGAGGCCCAATCCTGTGCTTCTGTTCCACCAGAGCCGGCCTGAATATCAATAAAGCAGTTATTGGGATCCATCGGATCTGAAAACATCCGGCGAAATTCCATTCCCTCCACTGTTTGTACAAGCGCGGTTACATCTTCGGAAATACTGTGCAGCGTTTCATCATCGTTTTCTTCCCGGGCGATTTCCAGTAACTCCCGTGCATCCTGCAACTGGCGATCAAGCGATTGCAGAGTCAACACAACACCTTCCAGGGATTTCTTTTCCCGCCCTATTTCCTGGGCACGCGCCGGATCGTTCCAGATGGCAGGATCTTCAGATTGACGCTCCAGTTCTGTCAGGCGTATTCGTTTGGCATCAAAGTCAAAGATACCTCCGTAAGACCTTACCTCTCTGCCGTAAATCATCCAGTTGTCCGGTTAGCGCATTAATCTGTTCAGCTTCCATGGCAGCCTCTCATCCAAAACC
>JACTML010000145.1 GCA_014584635.1 Nitrosomonas eutropha
CGTTTGGCTGAGGCCGGGATTCGTGTGTCCCTGTTTGTCGATGCACAAACTGATCAGATTGATGCGGCTGTTAGAGCAGGCGCACCGGTCATCGAACTGCATACTGGCCACTATGCAGATGCTGCAACACCTGAGGTGCAGCAGATCGAATTAGAGAAAATTCGTGCGATTTCCACTTATGCACAGGGTCAAGGTTTACAGGTCAATGCCGGACATAGTTTGCATTACCAGAACACTACGCCAATTGCGGCGATTCGGGAGATAACTGAATTAAATATTGGTCATGCTATTGTCGCCCGGGCGCTGTTTATTGGTTTTGCTGAAGCGGTGCGTGAAATGAAAACCCTGATGTTAAAGGCACGTACGTGATTTATGGAATCGGTACCGATCTGGTTGATCCTGTCCGTATTGCGCGGTCATTAGAGCAGTACGGGGAGCGATTTGCCAGACGTGTGTTGGCAGATTCCGAGTGGTCTGAATATATCAGACATGTCAAACCTGCAGTATTTCTGGCGAAACGCTTTGCTGCAAAGGAGGCTTTTTCCAAAGCGGCGGGTACAGGTTTACGTGCGCCTGTCATGTTTGGAAATATTGCGGTTCAACATGATTCCCAGGGAAAACCCTATTTTGAGTTTCACCAGGAGCTGGCTGCCTGGATAGAACAACGCGGGATTATTGGCCACCATCTTTCTATTAGTGATGAACTGACACTGGCAAGCGCCTTTGTCGTACTGGAAAAATAGAGATGTCTTCAGGCCCGTTGATGCTCGATATTGCTGGCACAACGTTGACTGAAACGGATCGTGTTCGCTTGAAACATCCGCTGGTAGGGGGGGTTATCTTATTCGCGCGTAATTACGAATCACCAGCGCAGTTATCCGAATTGACGGCTGCCATTCATGCGTTGCGTGATCCACCTTTGCTTGTCGCAACAGATCAGGAAGGTGGCAGGGTACAGCGTTTCCGTGACGGCTTTACGCGTTTGCCTTCAATGGGCCTGCTGGGAGAAATCCAGGAGAAAAATTCATGTCTTGCGTATCAATTGGCGCAGCAGACTGGTTATATACTCGCAGCAGAACTAAAGGCTTGTGGTGTTGATTTGAGCTTTACTCCTGTACTTGATCTCGATTATGGTCAGAGTAGCGTCATTGGAGATCGTGCTTTTCATCGCTCCCCACAGATTGTTGCTGACTTGGCCCGTGCTTTGATAACTGGTTTGCAATCAGCCGGAATGCTGGCGGTGGGTAAGCATTTTCCCGGACATGGCGCCATTCGGGCGGATACACATGTTGAGACGGCTACAGATTTACGTGATTACACAAATATTGCAAGAGAGGATCTGGTTCCTTTTCGCCAAATGATCGACGCAGGGCTTGCCGGCATTATGACTGCGCATGTTGTTTATCCGGCGATTGATTCAAATCCGGCAGGTTTTTCCAGTGAATGGCTGCAAAATATTTTGCGTCGGGATCTGGGATTCGATGGCTGTGTTTTCAGTGATGATCTGGGTATGCAGGCTGCCAGAAATTATGGCAGCATTATTTACCGGGCAGAACGAGCCTTGCAGGCAGGGTGTACCATGGTACTGGTCTGTAATGATCCTGATTCAGCGGATGAATTGCTGGATTCCTTACACTGGAAATCTTCTGCAGCTGACAAGACGAGAGTGGAACGTATGCGTGGACAACAAACGCCTTATTCCATGTCTCAATTGCATGAACTGGAACAGTTTATTCAGGCAGCAGAAGCGGTAAGCGGAATTGGCTCGGCCTAAATCAGTGTACGCATGTAAGAGCCTGTCAGGCCCAAGTTCCGGATTAATTCAAACCGGGTTTTCCTGTAAACAGTTTTTGTCATTTAATTGATATGGATAATTTATTCGATGTGGCGGTCATCGGCGCTGGGCCGGGGGGTTATGTAGCAGCTATTCGCTGTGCGCAACTTGGGTTGAACACGGTATGTATTGATGATTGGAAGAATGGACAAGGCAAGTCCAGCCTGGGTGGAACCTGCCTGAATGTGGGTTGCATTCCTTCTAAAGCCCTGCTTGAATCTTCTGAGAATTTTGAGCGTGCCGGGCATAAGTTTGCTGAACATGGTATTAAGGTGGATGGGCTGTCCATGGATGTTCCAGCCATGATCGCCCGCAAGGATAAGATCGTAAAAGCCTTTACCGGCGGTATTGGCATGCTGTTCAAAAAAAATAAAGTAACGGCTTTGCATGGTCGCGGAATGCTGCAAAAACGCGGCAATGGGGAAGATAACTGGGAAGTACGGGTGAGTACTGACGGGCAGGAGCAATCGGTGCATGCCAGATATGTCATCATCGCGACGGGCTCTGTGCCCCGCACGCTGAAGGTTGCACCAGTTGATGGCATCAACGTACTCGATAATGCCGGGGCTCTGGCTTTGCAGCAGGTACCTGAAAAACTTGCCATTATTGGTGCGGGCGTCATTGGTCTGGAACTGGGGAGTGTCTGGCGCAGACTGGGGGCAGGAGTGACGCTGCTGGAAGCGCAAGCCGATTTTCTGCCAGCGGCGGATGAGCAGATTGCCAAAGAGGCTTATAAGGCGCTGACACGTGAAACCGGGCTTGTTATCCATACCGGGGTGGAGATTAAATCAACCCGGGCAGGCAAGGATAAGGTAGAGATCGAGTATGTCGA
>JACTML010000119.1 GCA_014584635.1 Nitrosomonas eutropha
CAGAGAAGTACAAACGCTGGTCAATGAAAAAATTCGGATTCCACCGGGTTACTGGCTGGTGTGGGGCGGTCAGTTCGAACAAATGATTTCAGCGGCGGAACGTTTGCAGATCGTGATACCGGTTGCGCTGGTATTGATTTTTATGATGCTTTATACCGTATTCGGCAATTTCCGGGATGGGTTGCTGGTATTCACCGGTGTGCCGTTCGCGCTGACGGGAGGGGTGTTGGCGCTATGGCTGCGTGACATTCCGCTGTCCATTTCAGCCGGGGTGGGGTTTATTGCCTTATCCGGAATCGCAGTGATGAATGGGTTGGTTATGCTGACATTTATCCGGGAGCTGCGCCAAAAGGGAGTAGAGCTGGCAGAAGCAGTGCAAACCGGCGCGTTGACGCGATTGCGCCCGGTATTGATGACCGCACTTACTGATGCGGTTGGATTCATTCCCATGGCGCTGGCTACCGGTTTGGGCGCAGAAGTACAGCGTCCGCTGGCTACAGTGGTAATTGGCGGTATCCTGTCCTCAACAATGCTGACATTGCTGGTGTTGCCGGTGCTGTATCATATGTTTTATAAATACCGGGAGATGAACCGTTCATTGAAAACGGAAATATTGTCGGGTATGAAAAACGGCTAGAATGACTGCTTGTTGCCAGCTGATGGAACCCGTTCGATATTCCACTGCAGGGTGCATTATGGCGTTAAAATTGAACCGCCTTCTTTGATTGAAACCCTGAACAGGCTCTTGAGGCATACAGATGTCGATTTTTTTTACATCTTATTAAACTAAAAATTATTTCAATCGAGTAATAAATTTATCCTGTTGTTTTTATTGGAAGAAAATATAGTTTCTGGATGTGGTATAAAATATGCTTCTTTATAACAAGAACGCATTGAAAATCCAATTTTGCTGGCTATTGTTATACTGGCAACTCGTTTTTCCTGAAATTTTGCATGAGGGGTGACTTAACATGTCAGAAAAAAATCTACCGGAACAATTAAAACAGGATGCAACTGGCAAGCAAATAACCGCAGCACCCCAGTCGGCACGCAGAAAACTGCTTAAAAGCACGGTTGCTATTCCAATCATCATGACATTGCATAGCGGAGCGGCACTGGCGCGATCAAGCAATTTAACGGGGGCTGAAATAAACCTTGAAAATGCTGCCGGTGATGACAATAATGTTTTTTGTGCGCTGTCAGAGGAGCAGACTGAGGGAGGGGCTTATGATTTAGGAGATAGCCCGTCATATACTCGTATCCCCAGACAAACGGATGAGGGTATAAATAAAGGGGATGAGGATATTATTCAGGAATGCACAAATAACGGTGGAATCATCATTTCTGCTGGTGCTTTTAATTCAATTGGTGGCAGAACTGGCTGGACAGAGCTGTAGATACTTTTTATTTACATGTGTACAAAGTGTTCTGGAAAGCCTGTAATTTTTCATCGCTTCCAGTAGAAAACTGGAATGGTGAATTCACTGTCTTTCAACCAGAGTCCGGTAAAACCCATTTTTTGAATGAGATGGGATTGAAAATTCTCATCATTCTTGACCAGTCCCCTGCTTCACTCGACACGCTGTGTCAAAAACTGTCGGAATATTTTACATTACAGCCTGATGTGCAATTTCCCGGACAAATTGCTCGAACCTTGCAACGTTATGAGGCACTGGGCCTGATTGCAAGGGTAAAAGAAAGCGAGTGAAGGTTGCACAGCTTTCGCTGAATGAATTACGCGCGCTGCTTGTTGGGCCGGGTTTGCGTGTCAAAGCCGGGCCGTTCAATCTGTCTATCCGGACTCGGTTACCTTCCCTCATTCGTCAGCTCCATTCCTTGTATTCCCGCTATTCGCTGGTGGAGGAAGATGAAATTGTTGAATTTCATGTTCAGGTTATTCCCAGACGTTCTGTCAGACGACCGTTTGCGCGATTAATACAGTTTGAGGTTGATGGCCGTTTTCCATTTCCTCCCGTTCCATTGGAGCAAGCTCTGGCAACATTGGAATGGGGTGTGAATCTTGTTATTGCTGCACGCATTAATCATTTTCTGCTGTTTCATTCTGCCGCTGTAGAGCGTAATGGTCATGTGCTGCTGCTGCCAGCCTGGCCTGGCAGCGGTAAAACAACCTTGAGCGCCATGCTTATGTATCATGGTTATCGTTTGTTTTCCGATGAATTCGGGTTGATGGAACCTCAATCTGGTGAGTTTTATCCGTTGCCCAGATTAATGCCGCTCAAAAACCAGTCAATTGAAGTGGTTCGTAATCGTCTGCCGGAAGCCATGCTGGGACCGGAAATACCGGGTACCTTAAAAGGGACGGTTGTGCATATATGTCCAACGCAGGCAAGTATCGAGCAGTCAGATGAAACGGCCAGACCTCGCTGGATTGTTTTCCCGAAGTGGTCGGCAGGTGCAGCTGTCCGGCTGGAGCCACTGCCACAATCCGAAGCATTTTTGTTGCTGGCAACTAATGCGTTTAATTATGAGGTCTTGGGAAAAACTGCGTTTAATGCGGTGACAAACCTGGTTCGGGGATGTGAGTGCCGCAAACTGGTGTATTCCGATTTTGACGAAGCCTTGGCTGTACTGAATGCGCTGACTGATGGCTGATTGCGAGAAAAATATCCGAGCGGAGCATCACCAGTTGCTGCTGGAAGCGATCGCCCAGCCTGCTGATCTGGTTAATTATAATAATCAGCAATGGGAATTACTGTTGCGACTGGCGCGGCGAGCGCAGTTATCCGGTTACCTTGCAGCCAGACTGGAAAAAGGCGGAATGCTGGGTAGTATTCCGTTGCGTGCCGCCAATTTATTACATTCCAGCCTGATCCAGGCAAAAAAACAGCAGCAATCGGTAAACTGGGAATTGAACCGGGTAATCTGGGCGCTGGATGGCAGGGAAGTACCGCTTATCGTGCTCAAAGGCATGGCCTACCTGCTGCTTGATTTGCCAAACGCTGCCGGGCGTATTTTTGCTGACCTGGATTTACTGGTATCAAAAGAAGATTTGAATCAGATTGAATCCAGTTTGCTGGAAAAGGGCTGGCAGCATCATGCGCTGACGGATTACGATGAACGTTATTATCGTGAGTGGAGTCATGAAATTCCGGCGCTGGTACATCCTGAACGTGGTGTCGAGGTGGATGTTCACCATACGCTTTCTTCGCCGCTAGGCAAACTGAAGATCGATCCGTTGCCGTTTCGTAAAGCTGCGGTCAGAGTGCAGGGTAAAGATATTTATGTGCTGAATCCGGAAGATATGCTGCTGCATTGTGCAGTCAACCTGTTTCAAAACAATGAACTGGCCGATGATTTGCGTCATCTGGTTGATTTCAACGAGATGTTGCAGTTTTTTATCTACCGGCAGCCGGATGTTTTTCAGCAGAAACTGATCGAACGTGCCAATCAGCTTGAGTTGGGAAATCCATTGTTTTACAGTTTGTATTTCAGTCGTCTGCTATTGCGCTCGCCTGTTTCAACTGATCTGGAACAGCAGCTTGACCGAAAACCGGGCTGGATTGCGCGACATGTCATGCACTATTGTGTGCCGCTGGCGCTGTTGCCACAGCACCCGGATCAACCATCAAAACGCGCGGTACTTGCGCGTCTGGTGCTTTATTTACGTAGCCACTGGCTGCGCATGCCGTTGTATCGTCTGCTGCCACATCTGACTTACAAGTTTTATCTGTCGGTATTTCCGGGCAGGAGTACCGATACCGGCCACAACAGATAATTCCAAAGAACTACAGCAGAAAAAGCGTTGCCAGCCCCAGAAAAATAAAAAATCCTCCGCTATCAGTGACAGCAGTAATCATGACGCTGGAACCGAGCGCCGGATCGCGTCCGAATTTCCGGCGGGTAAGTGGAATGAGTACTCCAACAAACGCGGCGAGCAGCAGATTTAACAGCATGGCAAGCGACATCACCAGGCCAAGCTGTACATTCTGATAGATGGCATAGGTAAATAACCCGACGATGCCTCCCCAGACGATACCATTGACAATACTGACACTGATTTCCTTGGTGATCAGTTTAAGAGTACTGTCCTGGCTGACTTGCCCCAGCGCGAGCGCGCGCACAATCATGGTAATGGTCTGATTACCGGAATTACCGCCAACACCTGCGACGATAGGCATGAGCGCTGCAAGGGCAACCAGTTTTTCGATTGAATCTTCAAACATGCCGATTACGCGGGAAGCGATAAACGCCGTGACCAGGTTGATGGCCAGCCAGGCCCAGCGATTGCGGACGCTTTTCCAGACCGGGGCAAACAAGTCTTCTTCTTCACTTAACCCAACTTGGTTGCGCGCTTCCAGATCGGCTTTCTCGCGCATAAAATCGATGACTGCGTTAACGGTTACCCGGCCCAGCAACTTACCCTCTGGGGAAATAACTGCTGCAGTAACCAGATCATAGCGTTCAAATGCCTGTGTAGCTTGTTCCGCCTTGTCGTCCGGCAGAAATTTGATTGTTTTGCGTGCCATGGATTCAGTAACCGTGCTGTCCGGATCGCTGACCAGCAGCTGGTTCAGCAGCAAAACGCCTTTAAGCTGCTCGTTACGATCGACTACAAATAACTGGTCGGTGTGGTCCGGTAATTCACCCAGGCGGCGTAAATAACGCAGCACAACTTCAATACGCACATCTTCGCGTACGGTAATAACATCAAAATCCATTAACGCACCGACCGCGTCTTCGGAATAGGACATGGCTGCACGCAGTTGTTCGCGTTCTTCCATGGGCAGCGCCTGGAACACATCTTCCATGACATCGCTTGGCAGATCCGGAGCCAGGTCAGCAATTTCATCCGCGTCCAGCTGTTCTGCCGCAGCAACCAGCTCCTCGCTGTCCATGTCCTTGATCAGCGTCTGGCGAACAGCGTCGGAGACTTCAAGCAGCACCTCACCGTCGTGCTCGGTCTTGACCAGCCCCCAGATGATCAGACGATCTTCAAGCGGGAGCATTTCCAGAATGCGGGCAATATCTGCCGGATGCAGTTTATCCAGCGCGCCCCGCAGGTTGGCAAGGTTTTGTTTCTGTATGATCGATTCGATCAGCTCTGGCTCCGGTGTATCCTGCAGACGTACAAAGCCTTCTACCAGCTTGTATCTTTGCAGCAGATAGATAATTTTTTGCAGTTTGCTTTCCAGGTTTTCGTCCTGATTTTCGTGGTGTTCTTCAGTCATGGCTGAATCAGTAATCGTTTTGTTAACGGGATGCCGCTGTAAGAATCAGTGAAGTGTATGTGTCCGCTGCATGGTGAGCTGATATCGGAAGTATCAACTGGAAAGTAAACAGGGAAATAATTTCGTGACTTTTTATTTTATCACGGAATTTTTGCAGGAGAATTACGGAGCTTCTGATTAAAGTTTGTACGACTATGCATTTCCAATTATTTGGCGATAGTAATTACAGGAGCTCCTGTGTTGGGCAAGCCAGTTACGGTCATTTGAAACAGTAGATATAACATCTGGAATGCATTGCGATTCCAGCGAGTGTGCGGTTCATCGGTGTTCACTGCATAGTGCTTTCCATATGAACGAATTGACAGATCGGCATTCGATGGAGAGGTATCTGTCATGAGGATAGACATTGTGTCAGTGGGGTTTTCATCATGGAGGATGGGAGGCGTGCGGGGATCTTTCTCCACATGGTATTCTGGTTCATCGTCCAGTGAGTAGCCAAGAAAACTGATAATGGCGTGGAAGCTTCGCAGCCTGAAAACACCCTGCATAGGCCAGCTGCCACCTACGCCGTCGGGACGAATATCAAATGCGACATCGGTTGGATCCCATTGTTTTGCTTTCTCATACAATTGTGCACGTTCTTCCTCGGGCAACATTTCTGGATCATAGTTCGTAATGAGGGTTGGTCCCTGTTTCTTCTGGCTTAGAGTAAACAAATTCTCTTGTTGGTCATAATATATAGAGAATTCTTTTTCCAGCGTGTGGAAGCCTTCAGCTGATACCGATGTGGCGGGTAAAGTCCATTGGTATTTCAGGTTCAAAGGTTCGGCGTAGAGTTGATTCTGATCCTGAATCGCTGACAGATGTAATACTATTTTACGAAACGTTTCGTAATCTTCCGGAAAGGAAGGTCTGTTGCGATATGTTTTCTGAGTTGAATCTTCATGGATACGTACTTCCTGAGCCATCAGTCGCAGTAACAGATCAACATCAAAGCGTTGGCGAAAGAGCAGCATAAATTTATTTTGCTGAAAAGGTGTCAGTAGTCGCCAGGTAAATTCTTCACCTTCGATCGGAACGATACTGATCGTAGGATTTTCTGCGACACTACCACCGAATATCGGTAGCAGCGTATTTCCGGCTAGCCCGCCCAGTGCAGGTGTTGCGCCAGCATTGAAGCGGAAATCGAAGGTGGCGGCAATATTGGAGACACCAGTAAAATGGATTGGCTGGTGGTGTTGGGCACGAACGATATTTGTTAACAGTTGCTTGGAAATGGCATCCGTTATGGTGTCATCATAGGTGCTGACTGCATGCTGCAAGGAGATGGTAGACAAACAGCCTGAAAGTGTAATTGGCAGGCCTAGAAATAGTAGCCACAGTAAATGCCGCTGCGTGTTTTTCATGTTGGTAGAGAGTATACGTGTATTCAATAGAATTCTTGTTGCTTCAAGGAATTTTTGCTGTTGGCAAACGTGACAGAATTATGCCGGCCTTCTTGCGTAATCGTGGTGATTGGCGATGTGTATCATAAAATCGCGGATTGGAGATAATGGATGCCAGCCAGGCGGATTGTTCCGCAGTCAGGGATGATGCCGGTACGCCAAAGTAATGGCGTGCTGCAGCCTCAATACCGAATACACCTTCTCCCCATTCAATAATATTCAGGTAGATTTCCAGAATACGCCGCTTGGTCAGAAATTCTTCCAGCATCAGCGTGACGAGGACTTCCTGCGCTTTGCGCCATACAGTCTTCTCGCTGGACAAGAACAGGTTTTTGGCAAGCTGCTGGCTGATGGTTGAGCCACCGGCTGCCAGTTTGCGTTGTTTCAGGTTCTTTTTCCAGGCTGTTTCAATTGCCTTGTAATCAAATCCCTGATGTTGCGTAAAGCGGGCATCCTCCGTGGCAATAACCGCGCGCTTGAGATGGCTGGAAATCTGTTCGTAATTTACCCAGGTATGGCGCAGTTTGGCGTCAGGAGTCTGCTGACGCATGGTTTCCAGGCGATGTTGCATGAATGCGCTGGTAGTGGGGGGATAGGTGCGCCAGTAGACGATATGCAGCAGAAACCAGGATTGGTACAGTAATGCGGCTGTTAGCAACAACAGCAATGGACGTAACAGCCAGGTGCTGATCAGTTTCGGTTTGGCCGCAGCCGGCTGGGATGCTCTGGTATGTTTCACGAGGCATGGTGGCGCAACGCATCTCTGAGTTGTCGAATGATCAGCTGTGTTTCAGGACGGATTCCGCGCCAAAGCAGAAAGGATTCAGCTGCTTGCTCGACCAGCATGCCCGTACCGTCAGCCAGTCTGGTTACGTCTTGTGCTCGGGCAAATTTCAGGAAAGGCGTTAACTTGCTGCTGTAGAGCATGTCGTAGGCAAGTGCGGCGCCATGGAATAAATTCGCCGGTGCAGGCGGAAGTGCATTATGCAGACTGGCGGAAGTAGCGTTGATGATGAGATCGAATGCTTGTCCGCTAAAATCCTGATAGTGTCCGCCAGCAATATTTCCATAATTTGCAAATTGCTGTTGTAACGCGATTGCTTTTTCGGGTGTACGGTTGGCAACAGCCAGCAGATCAGGTTTTTGTTGCAGTAATGGCAAAATAACGCCGCTGGCAGCACCGCCGGCACCCATCAGTAAAATACGTTTGCCTGCCAGAGGGAAATTCAGATTGATTTCAATATCACGTATCAGGCCCACGCCATCCGTATTATCACCCAGTATTTCGTTTTCCTGCCCGAATCTGAAAGTGTTGACCGCGCGCGCAGCATGGGCACGATCTGTTAACCGGGTAGCCAGTGCACAGGCTTCAAATTTGAACGGAACGGTAATGTTCATGCCCTTGCCGCCATCCTTGCGAAATGTTGTGACGGTATGTACAAAACCGTCCAGTGGCGCCAGCAGGGTTGTGTAGTGCATGCTTTGTCCGGTTTGCTGTGCGAATCGGGTATGAATAAACGGTGATTTGCTGTGTGCCACCGGATTACCGACTATTGCGTAAGTATCTGTCACGATTGGTTTCAAGTATTTTTAAAGATGTTGTTATTCGCTGAGCAGCTTGTCCGAGCGGGAAAATACCCAGGTACGGGTGATATGCAGAATATCGGTATCCCGGCTGATATCAGGCGGAAACGGGGCAAACCCGTTACGTGCCGCCAGTCGAACAATCCGGATAGCGGCATCATCCAGTATCTGCGAGCCGGAAGAGCGATCAATCCCGATTGATTCCAGGCTGCCATCGGAACGCACGCCTACTGTCAGCTGCAGACTGCCGTACAGTTTTTTTCTCCGAGCCTCTTCCGGGTAATTAAGATTGCCAATGCGCTCCACCTTGAGTCGCCAGTCTTCCAGATAGCGGGCAAAGCGGTATTCACGTGTACGTGCGCCGATGAATCTGCGTTTCGGACGTTTCTGGTAAGCCTCGTGATCCTTTGCAATTTGTGCTTCCAGGCGTGCGATTTCCAGACTGCGCTGCAGCAGGTCGTGGCGATTATCCGGGCTGGTGACAGCCGGCTGGTTCTGTTCAGGTTTGTCCTGCGTCGGTTTTGTCTGGGGAAGCGGTTGTGCGACAAGAGTTTTGCTGTTGGCAACGGTGATCAGTTTTTTGACTTTGTTTTCCAGTTGCTCCGTTTTCCGGGTGACGGTTTCAAGATCCATCTGTGGCTTGATACCCGGCAAAACCGGGAGCGGTGTTTTTGCCTGACGATCTTCCGTTACATTGCCGCCGCCATCCAGATTGGCTTGAGCAAACACCTTGGCATCCAGCGGTTGGGTTGGAGATTTGCTGTTGACCAGAACCACGTCGATTGATCGTGTAATCCGGGTGTTTTTTTGTGCTGTCGAGTTAAACGATATGCTGGAAATAATGGCCAGATGTAACAGCAGCGAAATCAGCAGTGCGAGGGAGATTCTGCGATCAGGCGGTATGAAAAAATCAGGAACTGCGGTGTGCTGCATTGATTATCAGTCTTCGCGCTTGCCGAGGAAGCCGGTATTGACTGTGCGATCCAGCAGATCAATCTGGGAAATACCGACAGTAACAAATGTTCCGGGCGAAAGATCGGGTAATGAAGGAACCCGGGTGATCAGTGGCAAGCGATCCAGTTTGACCAGATTCTCCTTCACAACGATTGCGCCGGTTGTGCTGATATTTTCCTGTAACAGCCAGCGCAGGCACCAGTAGCGCTCCATGCCGCGCTGAAATTCCGCATAAGCTGCGTAGGCCATTTCAAAATCCCGCATGCTGATCAGTAGTGCGTCATCTTCTTTTGTGTAGGCAGGCGGGGCTTCAGAAACCAGGGCGATCAACTGGCGCTGGTTGATAAGATCCACATAGCGCCGCATGGGAGAACTGCTCCAGGTATATTGGGATACCCCCAGCCCCTGGTGAGGGGCGGGAGAAAGGCTCATTTTGACCTTGCCATTTCCCTGGCTACGGTAAATTCCGGCAAATCCCGCATCTGCAAGCTGTTTGCCCCATTCAGCATTGGCGAAAATCATCAGCTCCGATACAACCTTGTCGATAGGCGCGCCTCGACGTCGCTCAAAAATTGAAACCCGATCCTGGTCAACAACGAAGCTGTAATCCACTTTTTCATTATTGATGTCCTGATCTTTACCACGCAATTTTTCCATTTTGCTGGAAAAATCCCAGAGCATTTTGAGCTCATTTGCAAAGGGGTAATTTGCCTGATTTTCACGCAGGGTGGTTTCGTTAAACTGTTGTTCCAGTTCATCAAGACGCAAATTGGCAGCAACCTCGATGGCCTCGATCCGGCTGAATGTTCGGGTAACTGTGAAATCATCGGCCACATCCAGGTATAACGAGAGCACCGGACGGCGGCGGGCTTCACTTAAAGTGAAGTGCTGAATAACGTTTTCCGGCAGCATGGTTATTTTGCGACCGGGCAAATAGACGGTTGACAGACGTTTTGCTGCGAATTTATCCAGCAGTGAATCCGGCGTAACACCCAGTGCAGGTGTGGCAATATGTATCCCGATGCGGAAGCTGCCAAAGGTCAGCGGAGTTACGGAGAAGGCGTCGTCTATCTCCGTTGTAGTGGCATCATCAATACTGAATGCCTTGACTTCAGCCAGTGGAAAGGCTTCCGGATCCGTGTGATGAAAATCGGATGAAGGAGAATCTGTCCCGATACCTTCCGGAAAATGTTCATACAGAAACTGGTTAAAATGGTAGTCGTGCGTTGAGGGAATGGCACCACACTGTTCCAGTAACTTGGGTACGCTTAATTTAGTGGCTTCGCAAGCCGCTTCCAGTGCTTTCCATTCAATTGTATTTTTATCCGGTTTATATAGCAGTTCGTTCAGCAGCGGTTTGAATGTCTCGGGCAATTCAAACGCTGTCAGCTGTTGAATATAGTCGGCCCGTTTTTCTTCAGCCAGGCGTTTTTTTTCCAGACCGGCCAGTGCCGCGCGTAGAATTTCCGGAGGAGCTGCCCGGTACCGGCCTGCGCCTTTTTTGTGAAAATAAACCGGATTCTGGCTCAGTAAAATGACGATGGCTGCGACTTCAACAGGATCAGGCGTATGGCCGAAGTAATCACTTGCCAGCTCCTGCCCGGTAAACTCTGTATTTTCCTCGCAGCACTCCCACAAAAAATTTACATCAATGTCAGCAGTCATTTCCTGCGCCTGCTGCATGAAGCCATGCATGGGGGGATTTTCAAAGCGCAGCAGAATCGATCCAGCCTTGATCTTGGAACGTTTCCCGTGGGGAGATTCAATTTGCAGCGAGGTGGTGTTGTCAGCCAGAATGTTACCGACTTTGAGTGCGCCTGCTTCTTCGTAAAAAACGTTTACCAAATTAACCCTCGGCTTAACTCAGAACAGCGTGTGAAAAAATATTTTCCGGATCATGCGGTGCTATGGCATATCCCGTTGCGTTGCATTCCAGTCTGACGCCAACCCGAGTGAGGAAGTTGCCGCGCGAGTATGTATGGAGTTTTACGCGCATGAAGATTTGAAAACAGGACGCCTTCATTGAAGTCTCCATTTTTGATGGGTGTTTATCTGCATCAGCTATTGCCGGTCATTCGTTTGAAACAATCGGGTTGACCAGTGCAAGGGATGTAAACACGAACGCCTACAGTCCCGATAAAGGTCAGGCCCTGTAGGCGTCATCAGCAGCGCTATGATGGCTGCGGTTCTTCAGAAGGAGGAACACCATCTCCTTGTATTCACCAACTATACACAAGTCCTAAATGGCAGTCGAGATCATTTTCAGCGTGAATTTCCCGACAGGATAATAAAGCAGTTTTCGTTAATTATGGTTAATTATGCCGGTCAAATCAGGACACAACTGCGAATATCGTCGCAATGCATGCTCCTGGTGGTGACAGGAAAATATGCTGTTCATGGTAACATAATGCTTCATCAGCAAGAAGCAAGGGTTGTCGGGTGGCCCGGCCCGCTACTGGTCCAGTCGGCAATTTTTTGTCTGCACCTATCCGCCGGAATTTCCGGAAACAGATACAGTCGTGTATTGCAACTTCCAACTTTAGTGTAATCAGATGATAAAAACACGTTTTGCTCCCAGTCCTACTGGTTATTTGCATATCGGTGGTGCGCGCACTGCGCTTTTTTCCTGGGCGTTTGCCCGGAAACAGGGTGGAAAATTCATCCTGAGAATTGAAGATACGGATCTTGAGCGTTCCACGCAGCAATCCGTGCAGGCGATTCTCGATGGCATGGCCTGGCTGGGGCTTGATTACGATGAAGGTCCGTATTACCAGATGCAGCGGTTGAACCGTTACCAGGAAGTGGCAGAACAGCTGCTTAAACAAGGATTGGCTTATCACTGTTATGCCAGCAAGGAAGAGCTGGATGTATTGCGTGAACAGCAGCGTCAGGCAGGGTTAAAACCGCGTTATGACGGTCGCTGGCGCGATAGTAAACAGACGCCACCACCCGGCGTGACCCCCGTGGTACGCTTTAAAACGCCGCAGGAAGGGTATGCGGTGTTTGATGATCTGGTTAAAGGCCGGATCGCGGTAGCCAATCATGAGCTGGATGATCTGGTTTTGCTGAGAAGTGACGGCACGCCTACCTATAACTTCGGTGTGGTGCTGGATGATCTGGACATGGGGGTAACACATGTTATTCGCGGAGATGATCATGTTAACAATACCCCGCGTCAGATCAATATTCTCAAGGCGCTGGGTGCCCCCATTCCGCAGTATGCCCATGTGCCGATGATTCTTGGGGCAGATGGTGAGCGCCTGTCCAAGCGGCATGGTGCGGTATCAGTAATGCACTATCGGGATCAGGGTTATCTGCCGGAAGCGCTGGTCAACTATCTGGCTCGGCTCGGGTGGTCACATGGGGATGAGGAAATTTTCAGCAAGGAGCAATTGGTTGAATGGTTTGATCTGGCCGCAATCAACCGCTCGCCGGCAAAATTTAATCCGGAAAAGCTGACCTGGCTGAGCCAGCATTACCTGAAGGTTGCCGATAACGCCCGATTGACAGAGCTGGCCATGCCTTTCCTGCTGGAAAGAAAATACGCTTTACCGGGAGAAGAAAATCTGCTTCAGATTGTCGGTTTGCTGAAGGAGCGGGTCAGCACGGTGGAAGAACTGGCGAATGCGTCCACCTATTTTTTTCAGGCGATTGAGCCTGCTGAGGCACTGAGGGCGCAATACTGCACAGCTGAAATTCGCCCGGTTCTGGAATACCTCACTGACCGTCTGGCACAGATTGAATGGGAGCGGGCAGCGATTCATCAGGAAATCAAGCAAACGGTTTCTTCCTACAAGCTGAAATTTCCAAATCTGGCGATGCCGTTGCGCGTCATGGTCACAGGCGGAACGCAAACCCCGGCGATCGACGCAGTGTTGCAGCTGATCGGTAAGGAAGAAACTTTGCGCCGTCTGCGTGACCAGCTACATGCTTCCTTTCAGTGAATTTGCACTGTAGCTGTTTTATTGATTGAAAATTTTTACCTGAAGGCCGGCTATGACAATACCTGAGCGTACAGATGTACTAAAAAAACTGCTTGCTGAGCGTATCGTGTTACTCGATGGTGCCATGGGCACGATGATCCAGAGCTACAAGCTGAATGAACCGGATTACCGGGGAGAACGGTTTGCTGATTTTCCGCATGATCTCAAGGGTAATAATGACCTGCTCTGTCTGACTAAGCCGGAAGTCATCCGTGCGATTCATCGTGCTTACCTTGAAGCCGGGTCGGATATTATCGAAACCAACACATTTAACTCCAATGCGCCATCGATGGCGGATTATCACATGCAGGATCTGGTGTATGAGCTGAATGTGGCGGGTGCGCGTCTGGCGCGTGAAGAAGCGCAGGCCATGGAAGCGAAGCAGCCGGACAGACCGCGCTTTGTTGCCGGCGTTATCGGACCCACTACCAAAACAACTTCACTCTCTCCGGATGTCAATGATCCCGGTTTTCGCGCCATTACTTTTGATGAGCTGGTCGAAAGCTATACTGAATCCGTGCGCGGACTGGTCGATGGCGGAGCTGATATTCTGCTGGTTGAAACCATTTTCGATACGCTGAATGCCAAAGCCGCACTGTTTGCCATTGATCAGTATTTTGAGACCAGTGGACGGCGCTTGCCGGTGATGATATCTGTCACCATTACCGATGCATCAGGTCGCAATCTGTCCGGACAGACGCCGGAAGCTTTCTGGAACTCGGTGCGGCATGCGCGCCCACTGTCAGTAGGAATTAACTGCGCGCTGGGTGCAGAGCTGATGCGTCCCTATGTCCAGGAACTCTCAAATGTTTCCGAAGTTTACACCAGCGCGCATCCCAATGCCGGTTTGCCCAATCCACTGGCAGAAACCGGCTACGACGAAACACCGGAATATACAGCCCGATTGATCAGAGATTTTGCGCAATCCGGATTCGTCAACATTGTTGGCGGCTGTTGTGGCACAACGCCGCAGCATATTGCTGCCATCGCTGAAGCCATACAGGATATCCCGCCGCGCAAATTACCGGAGATTCCCAAAAAACTGCGGCTTTCCGGGCTGGAACCGCTCAATATTGATGAAACTTCTTTGTTCGTCAATGTGGGTGAGCGGACCAATGTAACCGGCTCCAAGGCGTTTGCCCGGCTGATTCTGAATGGCAATTATGCCGAAGCACTGGTGGTTGCCCGCAGCCAGGTGGAAAATGGCGCGCAAATTATTGATATCAATATGGACGAAGGCATGCTGGATTCACAAAAGGCGATGGTAACCTTTTTGAATCTGGTGGCTTCTGAGCCGGATATCAGCAAATTGCCAATTATGGTTGACTCCAGCAGGTGGTCAGCTATCGAAGCCGGCCTGAAATGCATACAGGGCAAGGCAATCATCAACTCCATCAGCCTTAAGGAAGGAGAAGAAGAGTTTTTACAGCACGCCCGGCTGGCACGGCGTTATGGCGCAGCAGTCATTGTCATGGCGTTTGA
>JACTML010000017.1 GCA_014584635.1 Nitrosomonas eutropha
AATCAGGAAAGAGTTGAAAGGTGAAATCGCCGCCCCCATGTTGCGCAACGGGACAACCCGCGCACGGCCAATAAAGGCAGCCGGACCAAATGCATCCACGTACACCACTCCGTGATAACTGGGATCAGGATAGTTAAATTGTGGAAAACGCGGACTGTCTTCCCAGGGAAATTTACCCGAATCAACAATAATTCCGCCAATGCTGGTGCCATGCCCTCCCATATATTTGGTCAGCGCATGAACGACGATATCCGCACCATGCTCAAAAGGACGGCACAGCACCGGAGAAGCCACAGTATTATCCACCACCAGAGGCACCCCTGCCGCATGTGCTGCTTCTGCCAATGCAGCGATATCCACTACGTTACCGGCCGGATTACCAATCGATTCACAAAAAACCATTTTGGTTTTATCGTCGATCACATTCGCAAAAGCTGCCGGATTACGCCCATCCACCATGCGTACTTCTATCCCCTGATTGGGCAACGTATGACAGAAAAAATTATAGGTACCACCATAGACCTGACTGGTGGAAATAATATTATCGCCTGCTTTGGCCAGCGTCTGCACACAAGCTGTGATGGCTGCCATGCCGGAAGCCAGCGCCAGCGCGCCCACCCCGCCTTCCAGTAACGCGACACGTTCCTCCAGTACAGCGGTGGTTGGGTTCATGATGCGTGTATAGATATTTCCCTGCACTTTCAGATCAAACAGATCAGCTCCGTGCTGGGTATCGTCAAAATAGTAACTGGTGGTCTGGTAAATGGGAACTGCTACTGAATGCGTCTGCGGATCACCCGCAAAACCGCCATGAATGGCGACTGTCTCTCGTTTCATCGTATTCTCTCCATGATGTATCTTCATTACAAATCAGACCGGGAGTCTAGCACTATCAACGACTTTTGCGTCGCGCAGCCTGCTAGCGAATCTGGCCGCAGCCCGTCAATACCATCTGCATATTGTCCCCCACACCCATGATCTGGTATTACTATGTCATTTAGCCACCAGAATATACGGCTGTGAACACAAATATCAGATCTTTACAAGGGGAGGAATATGTCGAAATTCAATCAAATGATTTTTTCTCTGGGATTAATGCTTCTTTTTACTCCACGAGTCCATGCGGAAAATTGGCAGAAAATAGAAGTATCCGAAACAGTAATGACCATCATGGATGATGACAACAATTACAAAGATATCCGGCCTGGTTGTGCATTCAGTCATTTACCGGATGAAGCTGGTTTACCCAACAAGCCGTTTCATTTCTACTACCGCAAAGGATCAGTATCCAAAACGCTCATTTACCTGAACGGCGGAGGAGCCTGCTGGAACGATGCCACCTGTCTGACTTCACTGACCCTCCCGGTCACGCCAACAATCCGGCCAGCTTACAATCCCTCGATTGAAGATGAAAATAATCCGGCAATACTGGGCGGAATAATGGATGCTACCCGCGCAGATAATCCTTTGAAAGACTGGAACATGATTTTCATTCCTTACTGTACAGGAGACGCCCATATCGGTTCCCAAGACAGCATTTACACCGATCCATCCGGAATCATTAACGCCGGCCAGCCAGTTCTGGTACAGCATCGCGGATTTGATAATTTTATGGCAGTGCGTGAATGGCTGAAAAACAGCCCTGACCGGGCAAGCATGAAACAGGTACTGGTTGCCGGATCCAGTGCCGGTGCGTATGGTGCCTTAATAAATTTTTCCCGCATACACAGTATTTATCCGACCACGACCAAAATCTCACTGCTCGCTGACGGGGGAGTCGGCAATTTCACGGATAGTTTTATAAAAAAGGTTTTCAAGCCTAACGGCCCGTGGAAAACCGAAAACACACTGGCAACCTGGATTCCCGGAATAAAAAATATCGGTAGCTATCATGCCCTTAACTTCTTTGCTACCCTGGCCACCGGTATTGAGCACCATTTCACGAAAAGCAAGTTCGCTTATGTTACGACAGCGTGGGATGGCGTTCAGACGTTGTTTCTTAACATCATGAGAAAAACAGATCAGGGAATCGACGATCCCAACCAGTGGTTCAATATCACGCCTGTAACTGCGGTGGAATGGAATTTGAGAACGTTGGCCACGCTGAATGCCAATGCATTACTCAATGGCAATGCCAAATACTATATCGGTGCAGGCACCAGTCACGTGGAATTGCTGGATGCATTCACAGAAAACGTTTTTTACACTGAAAAAAGTGCAGGAGGAATTTACCTGAAAGACTGGGTTAACCGTCTGATTGGTAACAACACATCTCCGCTGGTTAACCTGATGTGCAGCGGGACTTGTGGCGCGCCACCATTCCATTAAGAAAGCAGTTAAGGATCTCGTATCCTTCGACTGCTTTCGTTGCAGAAAGCACGGAGGATACCGGAACTGCCTATCGGGGTACTGAATGCGCATGCAGCCATGCTTCCAATTCTACTGCCGGTACCGGGCGATGAAACAGATACCCTTGATAATAATCGCAATCATGCTGGCGCAGGAAATCCAGCTGCTGTTCTGATTCGATTCCCTCTGCCAGCACACCCAGTTTCAGTCCACGTGCCATGGCAATAATCGTTGCAGCAATTTCCCGGTCATTGGGATCATGCGCCAGATCACGTACAAAGCTTTGATCGATCTTGAGTTTGTCAATCGGAAAAATCGGAAAACGCTTTAAATAGATTAGTGATGAATAACCGGTACCAAAATCATCAATTGCCAGATGCACCCCCAGTGCTTTCAATTTGTTCAGCGTTTCAATCGCACGTTCGGCATGTTCCATGAACATACTTTCGGTTAATTCCAGTTCCAGGTAACTGGCGGGCAACTGTGTTTCTTCCAGAATTCGTTGTACCATTTCAACCAGATTTTCTGATTGAAACTGCCGTACCGACAAGTTAACCGCCATGACAAGCGGCGGCAACCCGGCATCCATCCAGGCGCGCGCCTGTTTACAGGCAGTACGTAACACCCACTCTCCCAAAGGTACTATCAGACCGGTTTCTTCCGCAACCGGAATGAATTTACCCGGAAAAATCATGGCTCCACCCGGGGGTTGCCAGCGCAGCAGTGCTTCCACTCCAACCACGTAACCGGTACGCGCATCGATCAATGGCTGATAATGCAGAATGAGCTCTTCGGCCGCGAGCGCGTAACGCAAACGATTCTCCATTTCCAGTCGCTCGTTTGCCGCAACACTCAGCGCTTCTGTATGGTAGCGATAAGTATTGCGGCCCTCTTTTTTTGCCTGATACATCGCCATATCCGCGTGCTGAATCAATTCAGTTGCGCTGCCTGCATCCTCAGGAAATACGCTGATGCCAATGCTGGCACCAATAAAAATTTCATGCCCGCTCGGTAACACAAACGGAGAAGTCAGCAGGCTGATCAGGCTTTGTGCCACAAATGCAGGATCACCCGAATCACGTATATCTTCCAGCACCAGTAAAAATTCATCCCCTCCCAGACGCGCCAGCATATCTTCTTCGCGCACCCGCTGCTTCATGCGATCGGCCAGCTTGATCAGCAATTCATCACCAACCGGATGGCCCAGACTATCGTTCACATTTTTGAAACGATCCAGATCAATATAAAGTACGCCCACCAGTGCTCCATGCCGTTGCGCGCGCTCAACTGCGTGCTGCAGCTGCGACTGCACCAACAACCGGTTAGGCAAGCCGGTTAGCGGATCATAGTGTGCCAATTGCGCCAGCTGCGCTTCCGACTGCTTGAGTTGAGAAACATCAGTAAATACACCCACATAATTGCAGGGTTTCTCTGCAGTACTACAGGATGAATCGATACACACAGCACTGATCGTCAACCATTGCGGGTAAACTTCCCCTCCTTTGCGCCGGTTCCAGATTTCCCCGCTCCAGTGCCCGGTCGCTTTCAGGGTAGACCACATTGCCTGATAAAAAGCCTTGTCATGCAAACC
>JACTML010000067.1 GCA_014584635.1 Nitrosomonas eutropha
TGTATCGGCTGCAGATGGCCCCATGCCACAGACGCGCGAGCATATCTTGCTTGCCCGGCAGGTTGGCGTGCCTTATATCGTCGTATTCATGAATAAGGCCGATATGGTGGATGACACCGAACTGCTTGAACTTGTCGAAATGGAAATACGCGAACTGTTATCTAAATACGAATTCCCGGGAGACGATACACCGATTGTTGTGGGCTCAGCGTTAAAAGCTCTGGAGGGAGATCAAAGCGACATTGGTGAGCCTGCGATTCTGAAGCTGGCAGAAGTTCTGGATTCGTACATACCGGAACCACAGAGAGCGATTGACGGAGCATTTATCATGCCCGTGGAAGATGTCTTTTCGATTTCAGGACGCGGAACAGTCGTTACCGGCCGTGTGGAGCGAGGCATAATCAAAGTAGGAGATGAGATAGAAATCGTAGGATTGAGACCTACGATCAAAACAGTCTGCACCGGTGTTGAGATGTTTCGGAAACTGCTGGATCAGGGGCAGGCAGGGGACAACGTCGGTATATTGCTAAGAGGAACCAAGCGGGAAGAAGTTGAGCGTGGGCAGGTTCTGGCCAAACCGGGCAGTATATTACCGCACACCAAGTTCTCAGCAGAGATATACGTGCTGAGTAAAGAAGAAGGTGGACGTCATACACCGTTTTTTGCAGGTTATCGCCCTCAGTTTTATTTCAGAACAACTGATGTGACGGGTTCAATTGAACTGCCAGCAGGTGTTGAAATGGTCATGCCTGGTGACAATATTTCAGTTAATGTCAATTTGATTGCACCAATAGCCATGAGTGAAGGTTTGCGTTTTGCCATTCGTGAAGGTGGGCGTACTGTCGGTGCTGGTGTCGTCGCAAAAGTAATTGAGTAACTGGGTTCGTTGTTAGAGCTGATGCAACAGGTATTACTTGAGATAAGTTTCGTAAAATAATAACTTAGAGTTTTTTATGCAAAATCAGAAAATTCGTATACGTTTAAAGGCTTTTGACTATCGTTTAATAGATAAATCTGCTATTGAAATAGTTGAAACAGCTAAACGTACAGGAGCGGTCGTAAAAGGACCGGTACCATTGCCAACGCGTATCGAAAGATTTGATGTTTTGCGATCACCTCATGTAAACAAGAGTTCTCGCGATCAGTTCGAAATTAGAACGCATTTAAGGTTGATGGATATTATTGACCCAACAGATAAAACTGTAGATGCACTGATGAAGCTTGATTTGCCGGCAGGGGTCGATGTTGAAATTAAGCTGTGATTTGCTGCTGTAAAAGAAGGCAAAATTTAAAGTAGAGGAAGCAAATGAAATTAGGGCTTATCGGTAAAAAAATAGGCATGACTAGAATCTTTACCGATTCAGGAAGCAGCATACCTGTCACTGTTATTGATGTTTCATCAAATCGTGTTGCGCAGGTTAAGACAATTGAAACAGATGGATATTCGGCAATTCAATTGACGCAAGGATATCGGCGGAAAAATAGAATATCTAAGGCACTATCCGGACATTTTGCGCGAGCTGGTGTAGAAGGTGGAAAATTAATAAAGGAATTTAAAGTAGAGCAAACCACTTGTGAAAATGTAACACCGGGTACTGAAATAAACGCTGAAATATTTCAGGTTGGGTCGAAGGTCGATGTAAGCGGGGTCTCTATAGGTAAAGGATATGCAGGCACCATAAAGCGTCATAATTTCGCTTCGAGTAGAGCGAGTCACGGTAATTCAAGATCACATAATGTTCCGGGATCAATTGGTATGGCACAAGATCCAGGTCGAGTTTTTCCTGGTAAAAAGATGACAGGAAGATTAGGAGGAGTAAATAGCACCATCCAAAATATTGAGATTGTGCGTATTGATGTTGATCGCAATCTGATTTTTTTAAAAGGATCAGTTCCGGGCTCAAAAGGTAATGGAATTTTTGTACGCCCAAGTGTAAAACATGCGAGTAGACAATAACGGGTAAAGTGAACAAATGGTTAAAATTTCTTGTAGAAGCGAGAGTGGGCAAGTTACAAGTATCGATGTATCTGATTCTGTTTTCGATAGAGCATACAATGAATCGTTAGTGCATCAGCTGGTTACAGCCTATCTGGCAAACGCCAGAAGTGCTACTCGTGCTCAGAAGGGACGGTCAGAGGTTGCTGGCTCTACACGTAAACAATGGAGGCAAAAAGGAACCGGGAGAGCAAGAACTGGTGCGGCATCGAATCCATTGTGGAGTGGAGGGGGAAAGATTTTTCCTAATAAGCCAACAGAAAATGAAAAAGCCTATTATAGATCGCTGAATAAAGTAGTAAAAAATGAATACAAAGGTGCCTTCAATTTCAGGGTTGGCGGTGAAGTAAAATTCAATATCATTATGGCCAGGCTTGGATTTGCATATTACGGCAAACCATACAAAGACAAAGATTTTAAAGCCAACCAACTGCTTTTAAGCGGCGGTCTTGGTTACAGAAACAAAGGCTTTTTCATTGACCTTACCTATGTACATCGGGTATCCAAAGACGTTAGTTTTCCATACAGGCTGGAAGACAGGCTGAACACGTATGCCAGTTTAAATCAAAAAACCGGGAATATTGTGGCTACGGTTGGGGTGAAGTTTTGATTTGAAAATTTGGAAATTTGGAGATTTGGAAATTCTTTCAGCAGTTCCCGAGT
>JACTML010000022.1 GCA_014584635.1 Nitrosomonas eutropha
CTTGTATCGGATTGTCGATGATCACATTTCAAGAGGCGCATACGTCGCATTTTGTCCACCGCACAGTGATGTATTTGAAATGGCGGTTGCCAGAGGCTATATCAATCCAGGCAATTGCCCCGGTGGTTATGGACAATTGCTCAAGCGTGTCTTTGCGGTAGCCGGTGATACGGTTGCAATTGACCAGTTAGGTATTGTCGTTAATGGCAAATTATTACCGAACAGCGCTCCCTTGGGTATCGACGCATTAGGTGCTGCCTTACCACAGTACCGCTATACAGCGATGCTCAGTGAATCGGAGTACCTGCTGTTATCCGACTTAAATCCCCAGTCGTTTGACGCACGCTATTTTGGTGTCATCGATCGCACACAGATTTTGCATGTCGTACGTCCCATTCTAACTTTCAGTGTCAATCCAAAGGAGCAATCGTATGAATAAACATTCAGACGATGGAACGAACCAGCACACTCGCGAGGATGATTCGGAAATCCGGTCTCAGGTCATACAGCAAAAGCTTCTGGATGCGCAGACACCAGGATTTCAGGCCGAATTCGATCCTGATGAAGCCGACCTGCTGGGTGCATTTAAAGAAGATGCCTTAAGTGAAGCTGATGCACTCGACAGCAGCATCGATCATTCCGATGGTGGGGGGCTGTGACATGGATAAACTCAAAAAATCCTATTATGCACAGGTCGCCGAAAGTCTGATCATGCAACTGAAACAAGGGACAGCCCCCTGGCAAAAGCCGTGGCAAGCGGGTGATCCGCTGTTATCGTTTCCGCATAACCCCACCACTGGCAAGCGCTACCGTGGCATTAATGCGCTGTATCTGATGAGCAAAAGGCGTATTGATCCGCGCTGGATGACATATAAGCAGGCCGCTAATATGGGTGCACAGGTACGCAAAGGGGAAAAATCCACAACCATTCAATACTGGAAGTTTACCGAGGAACACATTAAAAAGGATGATCACAACCATCCGGTTTCAGATAGTAACGGGAGACCGATCAAAGTATGTGTAAAGCTTGAACGCCCTCGCGTGTTTTATGCTTTCGTGTTCAATGCCGAGCAGATCGACAATTTGCCGGAATTAATCATCGATACCCCGCAATGGAATCCGATTGAGCGTGCAGAACAGATATTGCAGGTATCCAGTGCGGTCATTCAGCATGGTGAATATGACCGGGCATTTTACCGACCTGCAACAGACAAGATTCACCTGCCGCATAAATACCAGTTCGAAACCTCAGACCGTTACTATGCCACGGCCCTGCATGAGCTTGGGCACTGGACGGGGCACGAATCCCGTTTAAACCGCGATCTCGCGCATCCATTCGGTAGTGAAGGCTATGCACGTGAAGAGCTGCGAGCGGAGATTGCGAGCATGCTGCTTGGCTATGAATTGGGTATAGGTCACGATCCAGGTCAACATGCGGCATATGTTGCTTCATGGATCAAGGGACTGGAAGCGGACCCCGTTGAAATCTTTCGTGCAGCTGCCGACGCGGAAAAAATCCAGGAGTATGTACTGGCATTTGTGCAACAGCAGGACATTGTTGAACAGGAGGGCATCAGGATGGAACGAATCAAGCAGGACATCACGACGTATACAGCCAGTTTAACACCTGATCTGGCAACGGTCGCACAACATAATCAGCAGTATTTACAAAAACTGCTGGAAAACTTTACCGCAAAAGACCGGGATGCCATTTATCTGGTTGCCGATGCGCTGAAATTTTACAGAAATTTCAGTATCGATAACCTCGAATTTGAAGAAACTTCAAAAAGAAAATTGGGTTTTACGATACCTGCCGAATGGATGGGACCCACTCACGTTGAGAGCAACACCATCGAAACAAGAGAAAAGGACGTTAATCCTGCAGTCGCAACAAAAAAACGGGAGATTGATCCCGAATTTTGGGTGGTGTACGCACAACTGAATAATCAAACCTGGGTATGGGTGGAGGATTTTGAAGTAAAACTGCATGCGCATCATGTGGTGGAAAAATTTGCTCTGGTCGATGCTGTGGCCGAACAGAATGAATATGAAAAGATGGTGAAGTTCACACGTATTTATGAGCTGAGAATCCGCGATGATCCCCGCAGCACTCAGGAAGCGATCCTGGCAGCGAAGGAACAGCGTAAACAGGCGGAAGCTCTTGCCATGCAACACGATGCAGCCCTTGAAAAAAGGTGGCAGGATAAGGCGAGCAGACAGACAGACCACAGCGAACCTCAACAAGCGGTCCGGCAAACCACCAACGATCGATCCGCTAAAAACAATTTCCGTCAATACCTGGTGGTACCTTACCAGGACAAAGATCAGGCCAGATCTGCGGGTGCACGTTGGGACAAGGCGGCCAAAGCCTGGTATGTTGGTGACCGTGCAGATATTCGTGCATTGCAGCGCTGGTTACCTGAAAATGTAGCCGTGCAACAAAACCCTGCCATGGATGCACAAACGGAGTTTGCTAATTTGTTACGTGCCAACGGTTTCATTGTTGACGGCAGCCATCCGATCATGGACGGCAGCAAACAGAGAATCAAGGTGGAAGGTGACAAGCCCGGGGAGAAATCAGGATTTTATGTTGGCTATCTCGACAGCTATCCTACCGGCTATTTCAAGAATCACCGCACTAAA
>JACTML010000092.1 GCA_014584635.1 Nitrosomonas eutropha
TATTTCAAATAGTTCCCATAAAGCATAAAAAAATATTGATACTAATGTTAACATTAACTATAATTATTCTCATTAATGAGTTTATAAGAAAGATATTTTGATGCACACAGGCTCACCGTCCCGGGGCGGGTAATCCTCCGGCCTGTTAATGCCATTCGTATACCCGTAATGCCCAACCGTATCGTCACGATAATAATGTAATCAAGGGTTAATCCCTGAACATAAATGATCTCTGTTTGTATTTTTCAGCTGCTAGCTGCAAGCCAGCCAACAATTTTGTCAGAAGGAAATTAAATGCCACAACCACCAAAAACATTGCTTCCCCTCGGCGCTGCCCTGATGGTCGGCGGGCTGTCAATCAGCGCCTTCGCAGCAGAGGGTGATTACCCCAAAAAAACGCCTGTTCTTCCTACCATCAAAGTAGAAGCGGGCGCTGAAGCACCCCAAGATGGCTACCGTGCCACCACTACCCGGGTCGGCAAAACATTGCAGGATCCACATGATATTCCACAAGCAGTTACCACTGTAACGAATCAAATGATGGAAGATCAGCAGGTCAGCTCGCTCAAGGATGCACTGCGCAACGTGGCCGGTCTGACTTTCAATGCGGCAGAAGGGGGGCGTGCCGGGGACAACATGATGCTGCGTGGCTTTTATACGTTTGGCGATATCTATCTGGATGGTATCCGCGATACAGCGCAATACAATCGTGAAACCTTTTATCTGGAGCAAGTAGACGTACTGCGAGGCGCAGGGGCAATGCTGTTTGGGCGTGGTCAAGCTGGTGGCGTTATCAACCTGGTCAGCAAGGCACCCTATCTGCGCGACAAGGGCAAGATTACCGGCAGTATTGGTATGTACGGCTATTACGAGTTAACGGGTGATTTCAATAAGCAGATTACTGACACCATCGCTTTCCGCTTCAACGGAATGAAACGATTCGATGGTGGCTGGCGTAAAAATCCGGAAGCCAACGACAGGCCAACCGTAGAACGAGACGGCGTTGCCGTCAGTTTGGGGATGGGGCTTAACACCGCCAATGAACTTATTTTGAGCCACATCTACACCACGGTAGACGACAAGCCTGATTACGGTGTCAGTTTTGACAGTACAACACGCAAGCCACAGGAAAAATTTCCGGTGAAATATTACTGGGGTACCAATAGTACTTTTGACAAGGGTACCGTCAACATCTCGACTGCCAGCTTTACCCACCGTTTTTCACCCGCCAGTGAATGGCGCACACAGGTACGTTATGCAGACTATGACCGCAGTTACTGGGCGCGCACTCCCAGCCTGACGATTGCACCCAATGCTTTAGCCATGTCGTGTACACCCACAGGATGTAATGGTGGCCCAACCCGTGAATCGCATTACAAAACAATTACCGTCCAAACAGACTATAACCATCGGTTTCATTTGTTTGGCATGAACCACGATTTCCTGCTGGGCGGGGAATATCTCAATGAAGACAGCTTCCGCCACTCCCTGCAGAATTTTGGCGGAGCCACATCAGCCAATCCACCCCGATTCCTGCCTTACAAAGCCAATACAACAGGAGTACCGGTTGAATTCAATTCCGATACTTATGCAGTATATGTACAGGATACGGTTGAATTTATTCCCAAATGGAAACTCACACTGGGCGGGCGACGTGACGAAATGCGGGCAACCTATTCCAGTGCAACCTCCCCTAAGCTGAACTATGGTGAATGGAGCACACGCGCAGCACTGTCCTACCATTTCTCCGAGCAATCGCATTTTTATGTGGCATCCAGCAGCTCATTCAGCCCGACGGCTGATTTGTACCAACTCACCGTTCAACCTTTACCCCCGGAACGCAGTAATGTTCAAGAAATTGGTACAAAATGGCTACTTTTTGATGGCGATCTGGCAGTACGTGCTGCACTCTATCACGCAGAGAAAAAATGGGAACGTAATGCCGATCTGGAATCCACCGCAGCAATTCTCTCCAAAAAACGCCGCACAAACGGTATTGAGCTGGAGCTGGCAGGCCGTGTCACACCCAACTGGGAGGTGTTTTCCGGCCTGGCTTTGATGGATGCAGAAATCTTGGAAGTAGCTGAAAACATTAATGCTACTACAGGTGTGCTGACTTCAGCCAACCCTGACTATAAAGGCAAACGTCCACGCAACACTCCGGCTTACACCTTTAACCTGTGGACTACTTACAAACTGCCTTACGGCTGGAAAATTGGCGGCGGGGTTGAGGTCAAAGGCAAGCGTTACGGCTACAGCCCAACCGGTACCGGGCCAATTCCCACACTGCCGGGTGAAACCAAATTCCATCCGAACACTGCGCCTGCCTATATGCGCTGGGATGCCATGATTGCCTACGAACAACCCAAATGGGCCATGCGGCTGAATGTACACAACGTGTTCAATACAACCTACTACGATGCCATCTACGACAACGGTCCATTTACCATCCCCGGCCAGCGTCGCAGGGTTATCATGACGGCTGAGTATAAATTCTGATTTAACCGGAAACATAACCAAGTGCTGCTGACAATCGACAATGTATTAACTGAAGAGGAACTGGCAGCAGCACAGAAACTGCTGGCTGAATCTGCCTGGGTGAGCGGCCTGGTAACCGCCGGCACCCAGGCGGCCAAAGTCAAAAATAATCAGCAATTGTCGGAAAATGCCCCGCAAATGGCAACGCTGCGCAGACTGGTGTTAGGGGCATTGAACCGTAATGCCCTGTTCTTCACGGCAACTCTGCCAAAGAAAATCATGCCGCCATTTTTCAACCGCTACAGCGGCGCGACCAACCATTACGGTTTCCACGTGGATAACGCCATGCGTATTCTGCCGGAGGGGGGGTATGTCCGTGCGGACGTTTCCGCGACCTTGTTTCTGTCTGATCCGCAAACCTACGACGGCGGTGAACTGGT
>JACTML010000131.1 GCA_014584635.1 Nitrosomonas eutropha
CGATATTCGCGTGTGCGGGTGTCGATTTCAATTTTGTCGCCGATTTCACAAAATAGCGGGACCGGCAGCTCAAAACCGGTCTGAATTTTAGCGGATTTCATTACTTTTCCGGAGGTATCACCTTTAACTGCCGGTTCGGTATAGATAATTTCGCGCACGACAGTATTGGGCATTTCAATTGAAATAGGTTTGTCGTTATAAAATACAACTTCACACGGCATCCCATCTTCCAGAAAATCGAGGACATCGCTCATGACATCTTCTTCCACTTCATACTGATTGTATTCAGCATCCATGAATACATACATGGGGCTGGCGTGGTAGGAATAATTCACTTCCTTCTTATCCAGCACAACGACATCAAATTTGTCATCTGCCTTGTACACGGCTTCTCCGGGCGATTCTGTCAGCAAGTTTTTATATTTCATCTTTACAACCGAGGCGTTGCGTCCCGATTTGGTGAATTCGGTTTTCAGTACGACCATGGGATCTTTGCCGAGCATGAATACATTGCCTACACGAAGTTCTTGAGCTGTTTTCATCTGTTCTAATCAATATAAGTCAAGGAAAAAAAAGAATATTATACGTTGGCTTTGCTGATGCATCGAAGAAATAACTACTGATCTGTACAAAAAAATACCAGACTGGAGGCCAGGTCAGGCATTTGGGCGAGCTGTTCAGCCCAAACTGCAGCATGCTGTTGCAATACCTTGCAATATGTCCAGTAACTGTCCCAGTCCAGCTGTTGTGCAGTGTTATTCCAGCCTTGATGAAGCAATCGCAACGCGTGAGCCGTATGTTTGACCAACCCCTGAGAATAAAGATCCAGAAATGCCTCCAACTTGGGGTGGTGCGCGTTTTTCTGCTGCGGATAGATTTGCCAGATGAATGGCCGCGCAGCCCACTGTGCACGGACAAAAGAATCCTCACCGCGCACGAAATTACAGTCACACGTCCACAGCAGCCGATCATAATTTTTCTGCGACAGGGAAGGAATTATCTGTATAGTCAGGTTGCCGCGCTGTGCGCTTTCTCCTGCAGCCAAATTTGATTTTCCTGTCCATTTCGCTACTTGTTCTGTTGCTACACCGTGTGGCAGTAAGCAACGCACAGGAGAAGCTGAAGCGGCCCATGCTTCCAGCAAGTGTCTGATTGGCGCATGGTGATAGCAGAATAATGAAACGACAGTTTCATCCGTTACGGGTTTGGAAATACCCAGTTCACGCCATGATTTTGCGCGATCAGCTTGCTGGATATCGCGTTGCGTCAAGAGATCAGCTTCCCGTATTAGTCCTCCTGTTGCCTCAGTAAATCCAGGGAAAAAGAAATATTTGGTCAGTGGCAGATAAGGGTGCGGCGAAGGCAGTTTATGACAACCAGCTACCCATGCTTCAGCTGATAAATACTCCAGGTTAATCCATCTCTTCCCTTTTTTTTCTTTTGTATCGACTGCCATGGCTGCGACGTAACTGGCAGGCAGTTCACAACCAAACGCTTCAATTACTACATCTGCCGGTACAAGTTCCGGGAATGGCTTTACCCAATGCAATACCTGTATGCCTTGAATTGACTGCGTTGCCAAGTTACGGTTGATTGCCGGGCAGATTTTCTGCAGTGCATTCAGATTATCCACCAGCAAACGCACGGCAATGCCAAATTCGTCAGCCAGTTGCTGTGCCAGGCGCCAGCAAACACCAACATCTCCATAATTATCAATGACATGACAAAAAATATCCCAACGCATGACTGCTTTCTGCTTTACAGGTAAGCTTGTATCATTGTTTTAATCGCCATTTCCCGGCTTTTATCAAAAACACACCCATGAAAATTACCTTTTTCAGTACACAGCCCTACGATCGTGAATCATTTCTCAAGCATCAGACTGATTCGTGTTTTGAGCTTGTTTTTCTGGAAGCAAAATTGACTGAGCATACTGTATCACTTGCCCAAGGCAGCAAAGTGGTATGCGTGTTTGTTAACGATATGCTCGATGCTGGCGTGATTCATCAGCTTTCCCGGCTGAGTGTCCAGCTTATTGCCTTACGTTGTGCCGGTTTCAATAATGTTGATCTTGCAGCAGCCCGGGCGTGCAATATTCAGGTAGTGCGTGTGCCAGCCTACTCCCCTCACGCGGTTGCTGAACATGCGTTGGCCATGATTATGACGCTTAATCGCAAGACGCATAAAGCCTACAATCGCATCCGTGAGCAGAATTTTTCCCTGAATGGCCTGCTTGGTTTTGATCTCTATCAGAAAACAGTAGGTGTCATCGGTACCGGTCATATTGGAGAAGTGTTTTGCCGTATTCTGCACGGTCTCGGCTGCAATATTCTGGCTTGCGATCCGGTAAAAAAACCGGCGGTAGAAGCAATGGGAGTTCCGTATACTTCCATGGATGAACTTTTTGCCCGATGCGATATTCTTTCGCTGCACTGCCCATTAAACGAAACAACCCGCTACCTCATCAACAGCACTACAATTGCACAGATGAAAACCGGCGTCATGCTGATCAACACCAGCCGTGGCGGATTAATTGACAGCAAAGCCATTATTACCGGATTGAAATCAGGAAAAATCGGTTATCTGGGCATAGATGTTTACGAGCAGGAAGCGGATCTGTTTTTCCAGAACCTTTCGGAACATATTTTGCAGGATGACATCATTGCGCGCCTGATGACTTTTCCCAACGTTCTGATTACCGCACATCAGGGGTTTTTCACTCAGGAAGCACTGGATCAGATTGCGCGCTCTACATTGGATAGTATCAAACAGTGGGTAAACGGGGAGATACTCACCAATGAAATCAGGCAGTAATACGCATTACAAATCGTAAGTTTTCACAGTTCCAGCTTCATAACCAGGGCATCTTCGCGTTCGCACATCGCCGGATAATAGCCTTTACGTATGGCGATCTGTTTAAATCCCAGCCGTCGATACAAGCTTGCTGCGCCGGTATTGGATTCACGCACATCCAGCAATACAAACTCCGCATGGTGTTTTCTGGAAAGTTCGATCAGGTGCTGCAACATTTTTCCACCCAACCCCAGATTTTGCCAGGTAAAGCCAATACCCAGTGTCAGCACATGCGCTTCACCCGGCCCGGTCATCAGAATGCCGTAGCCCATTACCACATCGGTATTTGGCCCGGCGCCTTCTGGCTGTACCAGTACACGGCAATGATAACCGGATTTGATCGAATCGCTGAAATTGATGATTGACCACGGAAAAAGAAAGATTTCGTGTTCAATACAAATCACCTGTTCCAGATCCTCTTCGCGCATTTCGCGAAATTCAACCGGAAAGGAAGGCATATTTGCTTTCGTTGTCATCGTTTCCGCTCGTTCTCCTTCAATGCTACTTTATTGCGGATGTATACCGGCAACGCTTCTTCAGCCGCTTTACCTTCACCACGCGCGAACTGTATGGCAGCCAGTTGCACAATTTCGCGCGCATGCGGATAACAACCGGGAATAATTTGCTGCAAGCTGTTGCTGTAATGCTCGGATAAGATGGAGTGATACAGATCGAAACCGTTGCCACAGCCTGTCCACCCCTCCCCCTCTACTACAGGAGCTGTTTCTGGCCGGCACAACAGCGGCGCATGAACGGAAGACCAGCCAGTTGTTGTTTTTTCATATGCGGCAAAATAAAGCTCTCCCATACGCGCATCCAGTGCTACCAAAACTTTTGCGGTATCCACCTGCTGCGCCAGCGCTTCCAATGTGCTGATCCCAACGATTGGCACAGCTTGCGCGAATGCCAGCCCCTGCGCAACACCGCAGGCGATACGCAGTCCGGTGAATGAACCGGGGCCAGCGCCAAAAGCAATCCCGTCGATCTGGCTAAGCGTAATGCCGATTTCGGTCAGCATGGTGTGCAACATCGGCAATAACAGCTCGGAATGACGCTGACCCGCCAGTATTTCCCTGCTGACAATATTTCCATTCAGCCACATGGCCAGAGAACAATATTCCGTAGAAGTATCCAGCGCAATAATATTCATCTTACTCTCGTGGCTCAAGCGCCCAGTCTGCAAGGGATTGATAGACTGACCCGGTCGGTGTTTGCCGGGATTGCACCAGTGACCAGTGCGTTACCGGCCAGTCAATTGCTGCAATCGGATCTGATAACTTGCACTGTCTGACATTTCTCAGCAGCGTAACATGTGGCGTGAAAGAATGGGTCGCGTCGCAGCGAATTTTCAAAGCAGAAAGCACACGCCGTAAATCTTGTACAAATGCAGTCAACGCTGCCGGACACTGATTTGTTCCGGCAACAGCAACTTCCGCTTTTTTCCAGAAACCAGCTTTATCCAGTGTCAAATTAAATGGTGCATGATGAATTGTGGTGGCTGCCTGGCAGATTGTCTGTATATTACGGTGCTCCGTTTCACCAATAAATACCAGAGTCAGATGCAGGTTTTCCGGGCGAATGCGACGACCTGAACAATCGTTTTCCAGCTGTTGTGCCAGTTTGATTAATTGATTGCGTACCGCCGCACAGGGCCATAACGCAAGAAACAATCTGACAACATGCGAACCGGCAGACATGGTGGCTATATCTATGCTTTGTTTTCGTCTCTGGCAGCAATGAGACAAACCACTTCCGCAACAATCCCTTCACCACGCCCAACCACACCGAGTTTTTCAGCTGTCTTTGCTTTAACGTTGATGTCACCAGCCGGAGTGGCAAGATCCTGCGCAATGTTAGCGATCATTTCCGGAATATGCGGCGCCATCTTGGGTGCCTGAGCAATAATCGTGGCATCCACATTCACGATCTGATAGCCGGCTTCGATCAACAAACGATGCACTTCACGCACCAGTTTACGACTGTCGATATTTTTGAAACGTGCATCCGTATCAGAAAAATGCCGGCCGATATCACCTAAAGCCGCAGCACCCAGTAAGGCATCACACAAAGCATGTAACAGCACATCCGCATCGGAATGACCTTGCAGTCCTCTTTCGTAGGGAATGGCCACCCCACCAATAATGAGATCGCGCCCGGCAACCAATGGATGAATATCAAACCCCTGTCCGATTCTTATTGTGTTCATACTATATTTTGTAATAAATACTGGCTATCAGCGCAACATCATGCTGTCGTACGGGTACGCAGTAAGTCGAAGAAAGATTGCGAGAATATGAAATGCCAGCAGATTCTGATGAATGGCGCTTGAATGACCGGAATCGTTATCCTTCAAAGGTATCGAGATCAATTCCGGACTTCCCGGGGGCCAGAATATTGTTTGGATCAAGCGCCCGTTTAATGGCATGTTCAACCCGGCGTTTTACCGGACCATAACTCTGCGCAACACGCTCCATAAAGGCGGTGTTGACACGGTAAACAGCATAGCCTTCTTTTTCGAATTCATTGATCAGCTCATGAAAACACCGGTAGGCAGATTCGGTTTCTTCCTTATTGGTACGATCGTACAGCACATCAATGACATGGTGCATATCACGCCAGCCGACAATAAATTCTCCCACATAATCCAAGCCGTGCTTGTTGAGAATTTTTTTTGCCAGCGTCTTCTGTTTATCACATTCGCTGCCACGCGCCTGACTGACCGGAGCAAACCACATGGAGCCACCACCGCCACGCCAATTATACAATCCGAATTCCTGCAGATTGGGCACTCCGGACATCAGCTCGGCACGATATTTGAATGGTTGGGTATTGCCCGCTTCTTCCTGAGTAATGATCTTGCCCTTACCGGATTTTCTGACCGTTTCAGTAACAATTTTCCAGTTGACGTCAACCTGTTCCTGAGTGCCATACAGCGCCGCATAGACATTCCAGGCACCTAAGTTTTTGTCATGCTGGATTTGCTTGAGTACCGAATCCGGTGTGGCGCCCCCTCCGGTTACATATTCGGAGCGGCGCACGTTGGCGCTCCCCGCTTCCCATAATATATTGGCGATCACGACTGAATTTGGAATGATCTGGGCAATTCGCAGCGGACGCAGCAACTCGACAATATCCGCTATATCGGATTCATTTTCATACCGGATCTCAAATGGTTTGATTACCGGAGGTTTGGGCATCAGCCAGAAACCCATCTTGGTACAAATACCGTAATTGGACTGGGTAAACATGCCGTCCAGAGTGGGGCCGTATCCCCATTTGAAAACCTGCCAGCTGTTTTCATTTTTAACGCTTCCCATCCCGGTTCTCAGTATTTCACCATTGGCTAATACCAGTTCCATACCGCATTGCATCATAAAATGCTCGCCATATGGCGTATAGCCAACGCCACGATCCATGGTGTTACCAACCGGCCCGGCAATGACAGATGGTGCAGAAAATGACAGCATCAACGGCAGGTTGTTTTTCTGCAGATAATCATAAAGCTGGCCATAAGTTACCCCAGGCTCAACCAGAGCTGTACACAGTTCCGGATCAACATGAATGATTTTGTTCATGCGTTTGAGGTCGAGTATCACCTGTCCGCGATGATGTGGGGCAGCAGAGCCATAGCCAAAATTGCGGCCGGTAGAGATCGTCCAGATGGGAATCTTGTATTGATTACAGATCCTGACGATTTCCTGAACCTGTTCCACAGTCGTAGCGGCCAGAGTAGCTGACGGAGCATGCTCAGCATCAGCAACCGGCATCATGATTTTTGTGTAGGGAGCCAGTTGTTCAGGTTTGGTTAATACATTTTCATCCCCTAGCAGCTTCTGGAATTCTTCCACAGCCTTTTGAAATTCCTGCTGGGAAATTCCTGGGGGCAATACAGCGTATTTTTGTTCGCTCATGGTGAATCTCCTCAAATTTCAAAGGCAAAGGAAACAAAATGTCCAGTCAGAGGGGCTATCGGATCGCGGTTGATCTGTGAAATATCCGGAAAATCGGCCAGACTGTTACCAGTCATCAGTGCGAATCCAAGATCTGCACTCCAGCGCGGATCTTCCGTACCTCCCTCACGAGTGTACAAAACAGGTTCGTACAATGATTGCCCGGTTGTTCCCATTTTGTTTCTCTCAGAGATACAACTATAACCACGTGATGCAAGTTGGTGCCCAAACAGCCCACCATCTTCGCCAGTAAGCTCACTGCTGTACAGCAAATGGCGGGATTGCCCTGATTCCACTGTATGCTGCCCCAGCCAGCGTACACAAGCACCCCGGGAACGCGCCTGATCAATAATAAGCGTGCCGCAGGCGTCATCTACCAGGCCAGCGATGACGCGCTTTTCTGTTGACGCCTTCCCAAGGTAATGCTGTAACGACGCCAGAAAATTCTGTTCGGAATCGAGATCATATATTTCCATATTGGTATTTCCAGCAATTCTCGCGCCCTGCAGAAAAGTCGAGTATTCAGCTTTCCGGTTGATCAGCAGGATCGTGGCTAAACCGGCTGGCCTGACAGAAGAGGTCTGGCTGGCTGTGATAGCCGAAGCAGTACCCGGCACTATCCAGCCCAACCAGCCTGAAACTCCACTGAAAGCAATACTTTTAAGTAACAAGCGACGTTGCATATCCATGATGGAATTACCTCACTTTCCTGCGGAGGTGGTTTGCTGAATATACTGTCCCAGCAAATTCAAATCTTCGTTACTGATATACGGCTCGGGGAAAGCCGGCATCGCCCGAAACCCGTGTCGCACAATATGGGTAATATATTCAACCGGTAGCTGCCGGCCTTTGATAACAGGCCCCACTCCGGTTTCATGACAATGTTGGCAGATCGTGTCATAAACATTTTTCCCGCCCGCCTGCTGGTTATTATCTTCCCCGACAGCTTCTTTGGCAGTATAGACAGGCAGAGCAGACAAGATCATGAGCAGTGTAATACTGGTCATCAGGGTCTGTTTTACAGCCCGGTTTCCTTTGAAAAAAAACATTTCACCTCCCCATTTATCACTGCCGGAATAAGCTGTCAGCATTAAGGCGTAACAACTATTTATATTGAACAGCTCAATTGCATACTACGCGCACAGATTCTGTTCGTAAATTTAAATTTGAAACACAGTACCCGGTTTGAAGTATCACCAACGACATCAGCATATCCAGTCAAACGCAAACGCCCTCATCCCTGTTCCAGCAAATAATTCCTCAGTACGACGGCTTGATTGCACTCCGTATCATGTGCACCGTAAACCAGTGTCAGCCGTCCTTTGGCTGCTCTGTCCAGCAGCTCTTTTATGCCCGGATTAACAGATAATTCATCACGATAGCGTTGCTGAAATTCGATCCATTTAGCACGGTCATGATTGAACCATTTGCGCAATTCAGCAGCAGGCGCAATTTCTTTTAACCACAGGTCACATGCTACCTGTTCCTTGGTTCGTCCGCGCGGCCAAACCCGGTCCACCAGAACACGGCAGCCGTCCGCAGGGTCTGCCGGTTCATATGCTCTTTTAATTTGAATGTCCATCTCGGTAAAATCCTCGCATGCTTTAATCATGTATCAACTATACAATACCCGCCATGAATCCTATACCTGTACTGGAATTAAGCAATATCAGCAAATCCTACGCGGATCGGCGAGTGTTGTCCGGGTTGTCTTACAGCCTCGCTGCAGGAGAATATGTTGCAATCATGGGAGATTCCGGCGTGGGCAAATCAACTTTGCTGAACCTGATCGCCGGGCTGGATAATCCCGATAACGGAGAAATCAGAATCGATGGCAAAAGCCTGCCAGCAGATGATGAGGCAGCAACCCTCCTGCGACGCAAATACCTGGGATTTATCTTCCAGGCGTTCCATGTATTACCTCACCTGACGTTATTGCAAAACGTTTCGCTGCCTTTGCTGCTTAATCATCTGCCGCTGGAGCGCGCCTCAACCATGCTGGCAACCGTTGGTTTGCGGGGGCGGGAGCAGGATTTTCCATATCAGCTGTCGGGTGGAGAGCTGCAACGCGTAGCTGTCGCCCGTGCTCTGGTGCATCGCCCGCGCCTGATTCTGGCGGATGAACCCACTGGCAATCTCGATCAGGAAACTGCTCGTGAAATACTGCGATTAATTCGCGCCGAGATCAAAGCCAATGGTGCTTCTGCAATTATCGTTACGCATTCGCACACTGCTGCAGAAACTGCTGACAGCATTCTCATGCTGGGTAAGCACGGACTTACTCCGGTTTCTCCGGAAGATCAGGCATGACCTCGGGATTACTTACACGCTGGTTGCTGAAAGGCGAATGGCATTCGCATCGTCTGCAATCTGTTGTAGCGGTGCTGGCGATTATGTTCGGAGTGGCATTGGGATTTACCATTCATCTCATCAATAGCGCTGCTGTTACTGAATTTTCTGCCGCTACGCGCAGTCTTTCCGGCACCTCCGATCTGACCGTGCGTGCATTGCGACCTACGTTCGATGAAGCGCTTTATCCCAGACTTGCGCGCCATGAAGGCATTGCGCAGGCTAGTCCGCTATTGGAAATCACTGCCGGCGTACCGGCCAAGGCGAAAACCATGCATAACCCGGTTCTCAAAATCCTGGGGCTGGATATATTTCGCGCAGCAAGCATCACGCCTGACCTGCTGGGTATATCGACGGAAGACAACCCCATGGATGCTCTGGCAGATGATGCTGTTTTTCTATCTCCTGCTGCCATGCAATGGCTTGCAGTTAAACAGGGAGATTCAATTACCGTTAGTGCGGGAACAAAACAAATCACGTTACGCGTAGCAGGTGGGCTGGCACGTGCCCATCCTGGCCAGCGTATCGCAGTAATGGATATTGGTGCAGCACAATGGCGTTTTGATCAAATTGGTCAACTTTCGCGTATCGAGCTGAAATTGCAGCCAGGCGTGAATCACAGGGCATTTCGAAAAGTATTGGAAGAAGAACTGGGGCGTGCTTATTTGCTGACTGAAAGCCAGGATGACGATGCGCGTGCACATAACATGTCGCGTGCCTACCGCGTTAATTTGAATATTCTGGCGCTGGTTGCCCTGTTTACAGGCGCCTTTCTGATTTTTTCCGGACAGGTTTTGTCCACCATTCGGCGACGATCACAACTGGCTTTATTGCGTGTACTGGGAATGACGCGCCGTCAGCTTTTGTGCCAGCTCTTGCTGGAAAGCGGATTGCTCGGTGTAGCAGGATCGCTGTCAGGATTGGCGCTGGGGTACTTGCTGGCAACCATAGCGCTGCATCACCTGGGCGCGGATCTGGGCGCCGGTTTTTTTCCAGGATTGGAACCGTCTTTACACCTTGAACCTGCAGCAGCGGTATTTTATTTTGTGCTGGGTACAGGCGTTACCATGCTGGGCAGTCTGTTGCCCGCCTGGGAGGCTGCCCATGCACATCCGGCACCCGCACTCAAATCCGGTAGTGAATACACCGTATTGGCAGCACTGCATGCGCCCAGGCTGGCTGTAATTTGTTTGCTGACAGGCATTGTTTTTGCGGGATTACCACCTGTTTACGATTTGCCCGTATTTGGCTATCTCGCTACCGTTCTGCTGCTGATTGGCAGTATCGTCGCTTTACCTTATTTATGCGGATTATCTTTTTCTGCCCTGTTACGCAGACTTAATCCGGGTAAGGCAAATGTTTTATATGCCCTGGCAGTTACCCGGCTTTCCAATGCTTCCGGCCTGGCTGCCATTGCGCTGGGTGGTATATTGGTCAGTTTCAGCCTGATGGTGGCAATGGCAATCATGGTGACCAGTTTTCGTGTATCCGTAGATAACTGGCTCGCACAGGTATTACCGGCCGATCTTTATCTGCACCCTACTATTCACCAGGATATGCGCGGCCTGACGACAGATGAGCAGCAAATGCTTGCTTCCCTGCCGGATGTGGCACGCATCGATTTTATTCGCTCGATACCAATAACTCTGGATCCGACCAGGCCGGACGTTACCCTCCTGGCACGTCCGGTTGATCGTGATAATCCCGGATCAGTCATCCCGCTGATAGAAAGTGCGCTGCCATCCGATAGCATTCCATCTGATACGGTACCAATCTGGGTATCAGAAGCGATGGTTGATCTGTATGGATTTGAAGTCGGGAAACAGGTAATGTTGCCCATTGCTGACCCTTCACAGTTATTTATCGTTGCCGGAGTATGGCGCGATTACGGCCGCATGTTTGGCGCGATCCAGATGCAATTGTCTGATTATCGAAGACTGACGGGAGATGACCATATCAGCGATGCTGCCTTATGGGTAACAACAGAAGCCACTACTGGTGCGGTAATTTCTGCTCTGCAGGCATTACCCTTCAGCAACCCGCTGGAAATTATGGAAACCGGCCGGGTGCGTGCTGTTGCGCTAAGGCAGTTCGATCGCAGTTTTGCAGTAACCTATTTGCTGGAGCTGGTCGCAATTGGTGTGGGATTAATGGGCGTAGCAGCCAGTTTCTCGGCTCAAACACTGACCCGAATCAGGGAGTTTGGCATATTGCGCCATATCGGACTTGGCAAACGACAGATTCACCGCATGCTGACGCTGGAAGGCGGCTTGCTGGCCGGGTTTGGCGTTATCACCGGATTCATATTGGGCACAGGTATCAGCTTGATCCTGATTTTCATTGTCAATCCGCAATCTTTTCACTGGACCATGCAGCTGCACCTGCCCTGGGGTTGGCTGATATTGATGGCACTGGCAGTACTGGGTGCTGCCACATTGACAGCATTTATTGCCAGCCGCCGTGCCGCATCGGGTAATGTTATTCGGGCCGTCAGGGAGGATTGGTAATGCGTTATTTGTGGGTATTGTTCAGTTGGCTGATTCTGTTGCAGCCCCTCCTGCTCGCTGCACCACCTGTATTGACTTCCGTTATCCCGGGTAAGGTTCTCAAGTTTCCGGATGATCACGGCGCACATCCTGATTTTCGTATTGAATGGTGGTATGTAACCGGCTGGCTGACAACATCAGCTGGCGATCCGCTGGGATTCCAGATTACATTCTTTCGTTTGGCGACTCAGGCTGATGAAGATAATCCCAGTAATTTTGCCCCCCATCAACTGATCATCGCACATGCGGCACTATCCGATCCCAAGGTTGGCAAACTACTACATGATCAGAGAATTGTTCGTGCAGGATTTGATCTGGCGTACGCCAAAACCGGAAATGCTGATGTAAAGCTGGATGACTGGTTTTTCACGCGCGCAGCGGATGGTCACTACCACACCCGTATTGAAACAGAAAATTTCACCCTGAATTTCACTCTGACTCCGACACAGCCACTGATGTTGCAGGGTGATAACGGTTTTTCGCGCAAAGGACCACAAGCAGCGCAAGCCAGTTATTACTATAGTGAGCCTCATTTACAGGTAAGTGGAACCATCAATCATTTGGAAAAAAATATTCCTGTCACTGGAACAGCCTGGCTTGATCGCGAATGGTCAAGTGAATACCTCGCGACAGATGCTGCCGGTTGGGACTGGGCCAGTGCGAACCTTGATGATGGTTCTGCGTTAATGGCCTTTCAGATACGTGGGAAAGACGGCAGTAAAGTCTGGGCATACGCCACGTTACGCGATCCTTCCGGACAGACACGTTCCTTCACACCGGATCAGGTCAGCTTTACTCCGATTCGCACCTGGCGTTCCAGTCACACGCAGGCAGTCTACCCGGTTGCCACCCGTATCCGAACAGGTGAAACCGAATGGCAAATTACGCCCCTGATGGATGATCAGGAACTGGATTCACGCAGCTCTACCCGTGCGGTGTACTGGGAGGGCGCGGTCACATTCAGGCGAGATGGTGAATCAGTTGGAAAAGGCTACATGGAACTGACCGGTTACGTACAACCGCTGACAATGTGACAGTTACATGCTAGCCAGAAACCTGTTCGATGTCTTACGACGTTAAAATTGCACTCAAATGCTCGATCAAAACAATAACAACATGAATAATCAGGATACCCCTTTTGACAGGGAGCTGGATGTGCGCGGACTGGTTTGTCCGCTGCCGATCCTGCGGACAAAAAAATCACTTTCAGAAATGACACACGGGCAAGTACTCAAGATTATGGCAACCGACCCGGGCGCAGTAATCGATTTTCAGGTATTCGCCGATCAAACCGGGCACGAACTGCTGTCTTCATCCGAAATCACTGGTGAATATCTGTTTTATTTAAGAAAAAGATAAGCCCGGAAACCGAAGCTCACCTTTAATTCCTTCGCTATAAAAAACCCACAAGTTGCGAAACTGTCGCTTTAATTCGGTACTTACGCAATAACAGAATCCTGATTTTCCCCCTCCTTCCTTTTCTGTCTGTAAGCAGTTATACTTACAAAGACGTATGGAAATATATCAAAAATAAACGAAAAATTTATATGATATAGGCTATGCGTTTTGCTATTGAACTTTATCCTGTAAATACACTCATATAAGTACCTGTAAACAGGTGATTTTTTATAAAACAGAGGAGGTGCGTGCCATGAAAGTTCCAGAATCCGGGTGTTGTATGCAGTTAATTCAACTGACTACGGTTTTTTCGTCAACCCGGAATTGCCCTAAATCAGATTTCACTCTGAAACCAGACTGGTAACTGATCTTTATCAGGAGCTTCCACGGAAACTCCGATTTTCGCGAAAAGGAGTAGTTTTATGGCTACAAATGTATTAAAAGACAAAGCTACACAACAATTGGCTTATGACAAATCTGAATGGTTTGATGCCAAGTACTATAAATACGGTTTGCTGCCCATCCTGGCGGTAGCTGTAATGTGGGTTTATTTCCAGCGTACCTACGCCTATTCTCATGGTATGGACTCAATGGAACCGGAATTTGACCGGATCTGGATGGGTTTATGGCGTGTGCAGATGGCTGCTCTGCCCCTTATAGCGCTTTTTGTATGGGGATGGCTGCTGAAAACCCGTAGTACCGCAGAAGAACTTGCCAGTTTGACCCCCAAACAGGAAATAAAGCGTTACTTCTATTTCCTGATGTGGCTTGGAGTTTATATATTTGCAGTTTACTGGGGATCCAGCTTCTTTACCGAGCAAGATGCTTCATGGCATCAGGTGATTATCAGGGATACAAGTTTTACTCCCAGCCATATTCCTCTGTTTTATGGCTCATTCCCGGTATATATCATCATGGGTGTGGCAATGATTATTTACGCCAATACCCGGTTGCCGCTGTACAACAAGGGGTGGTCATTCCCGCTGATTATGACCGTGGCCGGGCCATTGATGAGTTTACCTAACGTCGGTCTGAACGAGTGGGGACATGCCTTCTGGTTCATGGAAGAACTCTTCAGCGCACCATTGCACTGGGGCTTTGTGATTCTGGCCTGGGCTGCCCTGTTCCAGGGTGGACTTGCCATACAAATCATCGCCCGTTTTTCCAACCTGCTTGACGTGGAGTGGAACAAACAGGACAGAGCCATATTGGACGAAGTCGTAAGCGCTCCTTAACAGGCAGCACACGGTAGTACCAAGCCCTCCGACGGCCGGAGGGCACTTGAGTTTTTCCTTCCCTGATTACCGAAAGCAGTACCAGTATCCAAGCTCTGGAAACAGCTGGTATCAACAATCACC
>JACTML010000108.1 GCA_014584635.1 Nitrosomonas eutropha
ACTGCCTGATCTCCCTTTCCTACGCCATGAATACCTATATAACCACCAAGAGAAGTATCTTGGGGCGCCATTCCTGTGGATTTAATCGCGCTGGTTATACTTTCCCAGACCTGCCGCGAAATTCTTCCTTCCGCTAACGCCAAATCCGCCATTTCCTGATTCGGGAAATTGATACCATAAAACCGATAATAACGATTATGCCGCTTAATCCAGCTGATTTGGAATGATCCCAACGGGGTTTGATTGCTCCCTTTCATTCTTGAGCGACTCGCTCCATAGCGTCCAATAGCAATATCATCAAAAACCAGCAACATTTCGTTTTCACGCATTACACTCAGTTTCTGTCGTGAAGTATCTATCAAAATCCAGATTTCCTGGGCTGCGTGACCCGAGAATGAAAATGCTGAAAACAAAAACAACCCAACAAATATCCAGCGCATGCAAATGCTATATCCGCTAAAAAAGAAATCAAAAAATCGGAATCTCAATAACTCTACTATTTTTGTTGCAATGACTCACATCTTTTGCGAATCCGAACTTCGAATTCAATTAGAACAATCGCAAAAGGGAATATTACCGGTTTTTTTGCAGGCACAAAGCCAGACTACGCCAGTCTTTTTGATCGTAAACAACACAGGATTTATTCCAGTACCCCGATGGGAGCCATCACAAAACGGCTGCAACTGGCTAAGGCCACACTGACACCAGTAATATCGTTTGCCTGCTTCCAGCTGAACCTGAACCGGACAATTCCACATACTCCCGGATTCATTCATAGCTTTGCTGCGCAAAATTATATTCAGTCAAACAGTTTTAGCGCTGTCTCACTTCCCGGGAGAATACTACGTGCCGCCATAGTCGCCTGAATATCAGCCAACTGCTGTCTGCTTCTTTTCACTCCGTTTTCACTTAGCGGCACTCTGTTATCATCCACCAGAATACCATTCAGTGTTGACGAAAAAAGTCTGGCAATATGAACCATCTGATCAAATACCTTTGTGCCATTTGCAACTCTGGGCACATCCAGCAAAAAAGTAACACCACGAGTGGTTAGCGTCCGCATATTCGCGGGCAAAAATAGCGCGGATTCAAAATTACCAAGAGAAAACATCACTTCGTTCGTTTCACCGTCCCGGTACCTGAAAACTCCTTCAGATTCCAGTCTGAAACCGGAAGCCTCCGCCAAAGCACGGATTTTGGTTCCAACAAAAGCACCGCCATCTTTACTGATAATATTAACCCCCATAATCACATCAACATCGGCACAGAATCTGTCCAAATCAATCGCCCTGGTGTAAGCCTCCACAATATCGGGACACTCGGCCTCCGCATGAATCTGTGCAGAAAAATCCTCAACCATGTCACGAAATCTCGATAAATTGATTTCTGTTACCAATCCTGAACGATCTACCAGCTGCAAACACCCTTTCAGCTGAATATAGGCACTTCCCGGATCAAGACTATCCAGCACAATCTCTTCCCACGCCTGCCCTTCCGATTGCAGGCCATACCAGCGCACAGGTTTTCCATAATCAAACTTCTGCTGCAGCAGATCTATGAGCTTTTCATGTGGAATAAGTGTACTTGAGCGAATTTCGGCAACGTAATTGATCGAACTATCAATATTCGCGGTTTTTTTCTGCACACTCAGGTCTTTCTGCACCAGCCGATCATTCGTTGCATGTTGCTCAGGTGCAATATCAGCCTGAACATTAGCCGGATTTACCACATCATCCGGGCTTGTCAGTACTTCATCGCTAAATTGTGGTTCAATCCGTTCATTTGCTGATACCGGCTTATATCCATCATTCAGTAAAATATCATCATGCTCATTTCTGAATGCATCCTGAACCTGACGATGATGACGGGCCAACTGAACCCTGTTAAATATGACCACCCCGCCAATGATCACAATACCAATAATAATCAGGCTGACTTGCAAATCACTCATAAACTGTTATCCCCTATTTGGCACAATTAGCATAATTATAATCGTTCTGCCTGTACACAAAGGCACTTCTAAAACCTAACTCCTGGAATAAATCCTGATATCTCACAAGCAGCCAAGACCTGACAATCATTCCCGGCTCAATCAACGGATAGCGACGCATGCGCCTCCACAAGCAAATATCCTCCCCTCTACTGTTTCAATGTCCGTAAAGCCCATGAAAAATTCTTCACAACATAGATCTTATACAGATTCTTCCAGGCTATTATCCATTGAATCCGCCATTACCTTGCTGATATCCACTGTCACCACCCGGGAGACACCCTGTTCACGCATCGTAACACCAATCAACTGCTGCGCCATTTGCATGGCGATCTTGTTGTGACTGATAAACAAAAACTGGGTTTCAACAGCCATACGCCTAACCAGCTCGCAAAAACGCCCTGCGTTGCTTTCATCCAGCGGTGCATCTACCTCATCCAGCAAACAAAAGGGTGCGGGGTTAAGTTTAAATAGCGCAAATACCAGAGCTAATGCCGTCAGGGCTTTTTCTCCACCGGAAAGTAATTGAATAGAACTGTTACGCTTACCCGGTGGATGCGCATTCAACTGCACACCAGCATCCAAAATATCATCACCGCCACTCAATACCAGCTCCGCAAATCCCCCTCCAAAAACAGAGACAAACAGCTCAGCCAGATTGTGATTAACCTGATTAAAGGTTCCTTGCAAACGCTCTCGGGTTTCACGGTCAATCTGTCGGATAGCCTGCTCCAGCGTATCAATAGCTTCACATAAATCACGTGATTGTTCTTCAAGATGCGTTCGGCGTGATCTTAATGCATCCAGCTCTTGCAATGCCGCCAGATTGACCGGACCAAGCGCAGCAATTTCTCCACCAAGACGGTTGATGCGCGCTTGCAATTTTGTTGACGACTCAGCGACCGGTTGCTGATTCATGTCCGGCATAATTTCACCCAGCTCTGCCAACTTGTCTGAAAACTGCGCCTCAGTCATTTCTGCTTCCTGTTCACGCAGTCGCGCCTGACCAGCCTTCTCACTACACTCGCGCAGCTGCTGTTCGGCCTGCATGCGACCTTGCTCCATTTCGCGCAAGGTATTGTCTATATTTTCCAGCTCATGCCGAACCGATATCAACGCCTGTTCATGCTGATCACGCTGCATCTGCCAATGCATTACATCTGCCGCCAGCGATGATTCATCCAGCTCGGCACGGGTATCCCGTAATTTTTGAGCATTCTCAATCAAAGCTTCCGTGTTCCGGGTAATCATATCGATACGCTGTTTACAATCAGCGATTTTGTTCTGACAGTTTTGCTCATTCAAAACTGCTTCATGCAATTTATCCGACAAATCCTGTACCAGTAAGCGCTGCGATGCCAGCACCCGTCTGGACGACTGACAAGCGGATTCCGCCTGACTTACCTGTTCCTCTAAAGCCACTCTTTCTGTTCCACAGCCGGCAAGCTCCATTTCCGCCTGGTGTTTTTGAGACAGCTCTTCCTCAACCTGCGCAGCCAAATCAGCCAATTCTGTTTCAAATAACGCTTGTTGTTGCAGCATATGCTCAGTTTGCTGTGTCAGCTGCACTATCTGCATTTGATGCTCATGCTGCTGCGTTCCGATCTCTTCGATGACTTGCCGAGTCTGTACAATGCTGGCCGCAATACACTGATAATCTTGCTCCACCTCAGCCAGAATTCGTTGCCGGGATAAAACAGACTGTTCAATTTGCCTGCATTCTTCCTCAATCCGGGTAATTTCGCGCTGGCGCTGCAGAATGCCGTACATGGCAGAATCAGGCGCGAAGTAGCTCACCCCGCAAGCAGTTATGCTATGGCCTTCTGCTGTCACCAGTACTTCACCGGCTGACAGTTGTTTTCTGAGTGCCAGGCCGGATTCCAGATCATCAACTACAAAGGCACCATACAGCCAATCCTTCAGCACAGCCTGTACAGCCGGATTATGAAAATTCAGCAATGCACTGAGTGGCTTTTTGGTCGGATTCAGCTCAGTCGCATTAGAACTATCCATCAGCTGATCATCGCATGGCACAAATTCACATACTGACCATTTCGCCAGGGGACGCCTTTGCCCGTCGCTTTCCCAGTCCAGTATCTGCTCCAGCCGATCTACGGCCATCGCCTGGATACGCTCACGCAGTATTGCTTCCAGCGCTGTTTCCCAACCAGATTCGACTGAAATTTGCTGCCACAATCTTGGCAATACATTCAACCGTTTTTTGATCATCCACGCATTCAGCGTCCGATCATCTTCGATCTGATCCTGCAGACGCTGCAGAACATCACGACGAGCACTGGTCCGAACAAGATCATGCTGCAACGACTGGACAGTCTGCTGGACAGTGTCACGTTTCTGTCGTACACCATCCATTTGTACTTCCTGCTCATTAAGCAAGCACCGGTTTTGCTCTAACAGGGCAGCCAGTTCTGCTGATGCTCTCTGCAGTTCTTCCAGCTGCCCCGGATTAATTTCAGGTTGATGCAGCTGTTCTTCCAGCAGTCGTTCACGACGCATTATCAGCTGCTGCAGCGTTTTTTCGGTATAGGCCTGCTGCTTTTGCAGCAATTTCTCATTCTGCTTGGCTAACGCCAGCCTTTCCCGCAGCTCGGCCAATTGCATCTGATCTGATCGTTCAACCATTTCGATGTGTGGCAACTTACCAGCTTCCAGCGCATGCTTCTCTGCGCAAGATACACGGCAACTCTCTGTCTGTTCCAGCTTACCTTGCCAGAATATCTGGCTTTCGCCAGCCTCATTCAGCTGCTGTTCGTGATTTTGCAGCTGTCGCTCAGCCTCGGTAATCTGGCGATCCAGCTGCTCTTTGCTTGTGCGGACATGATGGATATTCTGCTCAGCCCGGGCAATCTCACCCTCAGCAGCGTATAGCTCTCCCTGGATCTGGTGCTGGTGATCATTCGTGATCCGGTGACGCACACGCAGCTCATCCAGTTTTTCACTTGTCTCCTGCATGCCAGATTGAATTATTTCTATTTCCTGTGTCAGGCGTTCAATCTCTTTTTGAGCTTCATACCGCGACTCAACTGCCTGCCGAATACGCCACGTCCAAAGCGCATACTGTGCAGCAGTCAGCTGTTTATGCAAATCCTGGTAACGGATTGCACGCTCCGCTTGCGCTTCAAGGTGGGATTGCTGCTTATCCAGTTCCTGAAGGACATCATCCACTCGCTGCAGATTGCTGCGTGCATCCGTCAGACGCAAGCCAGTTTCATGGCGCTTTTCATGGTATCTGCTGATGCCGGATGCTTCTTCAAGAAATGCGCGCAGTTCCTGCGGTCTGGCCTCGATAATACGGGAAATCATCCCCTGCTCGATAATGGCATATCCCCGCCCACTGACACCTGTTCCCAGAAACATGTCAGTCACATCCCGCCGACGCACACGAATATTATTGATGTAGTAGGAAGATTCGCCATCGCGCTGGACAATACGCCGAATGGCAATTTCATTATAGGTTTTCCACTGCCCCGCTGCCTTGCCCGCACTGTTATCGAAGATCAGCTCCACGCTGGCACGACCAATCGGTTTTCGCTTGGCAGATCCATTAAAAATCACATCCTGCAATGATTCCCCGCGTAATGCTGAAGCACGCGATTCACCCAGCACCCAGCGCACCGCGTCGATAACATTGGATTTACCACAGCCATTGGGTCCGACGATCCCGACCAGATTTCCCGGTACAGGAATGACTGAAGGATCGACAAATGTCTTGAAACCGGCCAGTTTGATTTCGATTAGGCGCAATTTGGAAGGTAAAAGGTTATAATTTCGGATAAACGCGTTATTTTAACAGGCTAACACTGAATTTTTCCGCCGTACATTTATTCGTCATACAAACTGAGAAACAATGACCACTCAACCTTCAAAACAGCTGGAAACTTTCGAAAATCCCGTACAGACACGTGATTATCGGATACATATGGAAATACCGGAATTCACCTGTCTGTGCCCTAAAACCGGACAGCCGGATTTCGCAAGATTAACGCTGGATTACATTCCCGACAAAAAATGTATTGAGCTCAAAAGCCTCAAACTCTACATCTGGTCATATCGTGATGAAGGTACTTTTCACGAAGCAGTAACCAATCAAATTCTAGATGATCTGGTCGCTGCCATGAAACCCCGCTTTATTCGGCTCACTTCAAAATTCTATGTCCGTGGAGGCATTTTCACCAATGTGGTAGCGGAACATCGTAAAAAAGGCTGGCAACCGCAGACACCAGTGTTTCTTGAGGCTTTTGATGAACAGTTCAATACCCGTGGTTAATCATCCTTTCCGAGAACTTGTCAAGGCTTCAATCATGGAAAGCAGTACCAGACAAAATTGAATGACATAATGCGCCCTTCAATAAGGGTTTGAGCAGGTTCTGACATAACCAGCCAGTTATTTTTTGGAGAACAGTCTCGTGGATCAATATCGTGAAGAACAGGATGCAATGGGCATCGTACACGTTCCAGCCAGCGTTCTTTGGGGCGCCCAGACACAGCGATCACTCAGTCATTTTGCAATTTCCGGTGAGCGCATGCCGCAAGCTCTTATCCACGCCCTGGCGCTGGTCAAACGTGCTGCCGCCAGTGTCAATCATGACTTGGGGTTATTGGATAAGAATAGCGCCCAGGCAATCATCGCTGCTGCTGATGAAGTACTGGCTGGAAAACATACCAGTGAATTTCCACTGGTTATCTGGCAAACCGGATCCGGCACGCAAACCAACATGAACATGAACGAGGTGCTGGCTAATCGTGCTTCGGAAATCCTGGGAGGAACACGCGGCCGGGATCGCAAAATTCATCCGAACGATCACGTCAACAAGGGACAATCCTCCAATGATGTTTTTCCTACCGCCATGCACGTTGCTGCTGTAGAGGCCATTTGCAGCCACCTGATTCCCGCACTGGAAACATTACGCAAGACGCTCGCTTCCAAATCAGCAGAATTTTCAGACATTATTAAAATTGGTCGCACCCACTTGCAAGATGCCACCCCGCTTACACTGGGTCAGGAGTTCTCGGGTTATGTATCACAACTCGACCATGGTCGAGTTCATCTTGAATCTGCCCTGCCACACCTGCTTGAACTGGCGTTGGGAGGAACAGCTGTAGGAACCGGCCTCAATACCCATCCGCAATTCGCGCAACGTGTTGCTGCGGAAATTGCACGCCTTACCGGCTATTCTTTTACTACGGCGCCAAACAAGTTCGAGGCGCTGGCCGCTCACGATGCATTGGTTCACGCACACGGTGTACTAAAAACACTTGCGGCCATCCTGATGAAGATTGCCAATGATGTGCGCTGGCTGGCATCCGGTCCGCGCTGCGGTATTGGCGAGATTCTCATTCCGGAAAACGAACCGGGCAGCTCAATCATGCCTGGAAAGGTCAATCCTACTCAGGCAGAAGCTGTGGTGATGCTTGCCTGCCAGGTCATGGGTAACGATGTTGCAATCAACCTCGGGGGCGCTATGGGAAATTTTGAACTCAACGTTATGAAGCCCCTGATTATTCACAATTTTCTGCAGAGCGTACGTCTACTTGCTGATGGAGCAGAAAGCTTCAATACACACTGCGCAATTGGCATTACCGCCAACACAGCGCGTATTCAGCAACATTTGCACAATTCATTAATGCTGGTTACCGCGCTAAACCCCCATATTGGTTATGACAAGGCATCTGAAATTGCCAAGAAAGCCTATCATGAATCAATAACATTAAAAGAAGCTGCGAGTAAATTGGGCTATGTCACCGCAGAACAATTTGATGCGTGGGTCAATCCACAAAAGATGGTGAAAAAAGAAAATTTATAAAGCAGGGAAGAATTGCCTGCACATTTACACAAGCAGGCAATTACACAATTGGACAGCCCATAAAAAATTAGCGGCCTGAACTATAAGCTCAGGCCGCTGAATATGGTGCATAAAGTACTATAGGATTAGTATTTACCGCCAAGTCCTCCAAACCAGATCACTGCACCGATAGCGATAAATGCAATCAGAGCGCCGATGGTTACTTTCCATGCTTGCTGATTTTTTGCTGCTTCTCTCTGGGTTGTCGCTGGATCGCTGTATCCCATAACTTTATCCTCCTAATTAATTATAAACTTAGTACTTTTATCTCTTCTCAGATAAACTCCCACTCGCTCAGGAAACTGACGATGACTTTATTAAGTCCAGAGACCCGGCATATTTCGCTTTATGTGCCTGAGATCTCTGCAAACGCATAAAGCTAAAAAGATTCTAACCCAGATTTTTTGACAATGGAAGCAAAAGCAGGGGTTGTTACAAAAGGATATGTAATAAAACGTCAAATACTCAAACCAGACAAGCCGGCTGCCACTCCAGATCTTTCAAAATAAAGCTGGTCAATGTATGTGGCTGGCCCAATTCAGAGCATCAAGTTCCGCTTTGGCCAGACTGGTTTGATCCAGGAACCCAAGCTCCGCCATAATACTTTCCGCCTGTTCCGTATCGCTGTTTTCCCTGGCCTCAACCAGTTTCAATTCGCAGCCAAGCCGTCCTGCCCGATGCAACAAGGCACGAGTTACCTCATCTGGTACTTCCAGCTTATCCACCAGCTGCTGCATATCTGTATTAAACAACACGTCCAGTAAAGACAGCATTCCAGTCATAAAAGCCCGATCCTGGTAATTCTTGTCATGCGGGCGATCAATAGCAGCAATCAGCTCCATCAGTTTTCCACGAACAGCCGCTGCCTGCATCAGGGCATTATTGGTATTGGCTAATAATTTCCCTTCAGGATCTGACGCATAGAGCAATAACTGGATCCATCTGCGCAAAGACTGATAGCCCATCATTATCAGAGCCTGCCGTATAGAACCAATTTTCTGTGGTAACGCAGCAGCCGCAGAATTGGCCATACGTAAAAGACTATAGCTCAAACTTGGTTCGTGCTTGAATAATTGCTCAATTTCATCGATTCCGGCCTCGCGCATCACTAATGACAGTAAACGCAATAAAGACAGCCTGCCAGATTCGACCTTGCTGCCCGAAACTATGATCGGTTTGGCAAAAAAATAGCCCTGAAACATTTCAAATCCCAGATCCATACATATTCTGGCTCGTTCCGGGTTATCCACCTTTTCCGCCAACAAAATAACCGGCCACGCTTTCAACTTCTGAACCAGCTGGCCGACTTCCGCATTTGTCAATGCCAGTACATCAACCTTGATCACATTGGCAAACGGGAGTAATGATTCGGTTCTGCTATCCAGACAAGTTATGTCATCCAGTGCAAGGTGGTACCCTGCCTCCTTCAATTCTGCACAGCGCCGCACCACATCAGGAGTTGCCGGAATTGTCTCCAGCAGTTCCAGAACCACGTGCTTGCCAGGCAGCAGCAAAACAGCATCATCCAAGAGCGACTCATGATTGACATTAATGAATCCTCGCAAATTACCGAGAATCTGCTGAATTCCCAGGTAACCGTATGCATTCACTACCACATTGGCTGAAGCATGGAAACCATCCAGAACTTCTGCCTGATTATTATCCTGTGTTGCCCGGAACAGGAGCTCATAAGCGATCAGATTCTGATGGCGATCTAAAATTGGCTGCTTGCCTAAAAAAGTATTTTCCACTGAATATCTATCATCAAGAGGCAATCATAATGCGATTTTTGCCGGATTTCTTGGCCTGATAAAGTGCTTCATCCGCACGCTTAAGCAGGGATTTCTGGTTCTCATGAAGCTGCCGAAAGGCAATACCACCACTGAAAGCAATTGGAACAGCGTTGCCATCTATATCCGCAAGCGCTTTTTTTAAAAAACTGTTCTGCAGGCGCTGTATTACCCAGACCGCTGATTCCAAAGTCGTATCCGGCAGCAATATGACAAACTCTTCGCCGCCATAACGGGCAATCACATCACTTAACCGCAACGATTTTTTCGCCAGCTTTACCAGATGAACCAGAACATCATCGCCAAACTGGTGACCATAGGAATCATTAATTCGCTTAAAATCATCCAGATCAAGCATGACCGCACATAGCGCATTTTCATTCCGATCAGCTCGCGCAGCTTCCCGCTGATAAACAGCGTCCAGACCGCGCCGATTAAGCGCTCCTGTCATAGGATCGTAATGGATCATTTCCCGCAACTGCTCAAGTTCCTGCTTAAGAGATTCAATCCTGTTTTCAGCAAGTTGTACCTGCTCCTGCGCTCTGTACATTTCATTGCTGTAGCGCAAGTTCCTGGTTTCGCCCATCACAGTATCCAGAATCTCAATGATCTCGTTAATATCACTGGTTTCTCGAATCCGGTTGGCGTATTGTTCAACCTGTTGACTATATTCATCAGCACCGGAAACAGGTTTCCGGTTCTTTCCCCCAGTGCTGATTTTTTTCTTACCGGTAGTCGAAGATTTAACCAGCTGCAATACTTTTTTTTCATCCGAAGTCTGCATGCTCATTCTCCTGAGGCCGTGCTGCAATTGTTGTAAGTATTCCAAGCTTCTGTTCAGACTCTCACAAAGAGCGCATTCCCTGCTGACCAGCCTTGTGGTTGCCGTCGCACCTGGTCTGTATCATTCAATTTCGCCTGGTGCTACCCTTCGTGATTGAAACCTTGAACAGATTTCAGGAAACCCGGGAAATCGTCCAAAAAAACAATACCCGCATCCGGAAAAATTCCGTTTTCAAATATTCGTTTAACAGCAGAAAGACTAACAGAGTCCGCTTAAAGCAAAAGCGGGAACTAAAGGAAAAGCACATTCGTATTTACAGTTATCGGCAGCTTGCACAAAAAATCATCTGACAGACTCTATCTATGCAAGTGCCCTTTATTTGATACACACTGCACGCACCTGATGAATATCGGTAACTCCCTGCAGCACCTTCTCGATCCCATCCTGTTTCAGCGTACGCAGACCGTCACCCAGAGCAGTCGCCAGCATCTCGGCAACACGCGCATGTTCCTGTATGTTTTTCTTGAGCGCATCAGTGGCAGTCAGCAATTCATGCAAACCGACCCGGCCAGCATAACCGGTTCCGTTACAGTGCTCACAGCCAACCGGCTGATACAGCGTAATCTGCCCGTTTTCATCCCCATATTGCTGCATCCAGCGAGTTTCAATTTCGTGACTGGCCGCATCAGGATCAGCCTTGAAATGTTCAATATTTTTCAGCTCTTCACAATATTCTGTTAACAGTGCACGCACTTCCTCCTGACTGGCCGCGTGCGGTTTTTTGCACTTGCTGCACAGACGTTTAGCCAGACGCTGCGCCAGCACACCCAGTAATGCATCTGCAAAATTGAATGGATCCATCCCCATATCCAGCAAACGAATAATAGATTCCGGCGCACTGTTGGTATGCAGCGTGGCAAATACCAGATGACCGGTAAGTGAGGCTTCAATCCCGATGCCGGTTGTTTCCTTGTCACGCATCTCACCCACCATGATGATATCCGGATCAGCCCGCAGAAAGGATTTCATGATCGCAGCAAACGTCAAACCAGCCTTGGTATTGATCTGTACCTGGCGTAACCCTTTCTGTGTAATTTCAACTGGATCTTCTGCTGTCCAGATTTTGGTTTCCGGACGATTCAGATATTTGAGAATGGAATGCAGTGTTGTTGTTTTTCCGGAACCAGTTGGCCCGCAAACAAAAAATAATCCGTAAGGCTTACTGATTATCGATTTCAGACACTCAAGATTAGCCGATGTAAATCCCATTTTTTCCAGCGGAATCGGCTCACCTGCGGCCAGAATACGCATGACAACATCTTCTACACCGCCTGCTGAAGGAATGGTTGCAACCCGAAGCTCAATATCAAGCGGCGCAAATTTCCGGAATTTAATCTTGCCATCCTGCGGTTTGCGTTTTTCGGAGATATCCAGATCACACATGATCTTAAGACGCGTCACCAGCGGATTACGGTAACTGGCGGGAATTTCAATATAGGGCATCAATGAGCCATCTTTGCGAAAACGGATGCTGGTTTTCCCTTTGCCAGGCAGCGGCTCAATATGAATATCCGAAACCCCCATTTTATAGGCATCCATAATGATGCGATTAACCAGCTTGACCAGCTCGTTATCTGCAGCAGCAGAGGCTTCATCCGCTTCGGATTCTTTAACCTCTTCCTGCTCCTCTTCCAGATTGGAAAGCATGTCATCAATGCTGCCCCCCAGACTTTCGGCCTCTACACCGCCATAAAACAAATCCAGTGTAGCCTTGAATTCACGCTGGGTACAAACGGTATAAACAATCTTGCGCTTTGGAAAAATCTGATTGACGATGCGTAATGCCCTGATACGTTCAGGGTCCAATGTCAGCACCACCAATCCTTCATTTCCATCGTCAATTGGCACCCAACTGTTACTTTCAACAAATTCACGCCTGAGATTTTTCAGCAGATCCATCGGCTTGATCCGCTCTGCCTTGTAGCCCTCGTATTTCACCCCGAAAAAACTGGCCAGTGCTTCACCTATCTGCGCAACACCAATACCAAACTCATCAATCAGCACATCCTCCAGATCACGGCCGGTTTCACGCGCCTGCCTGGTAGCCAGTTCAAATTCACTGGTGCTGATCACTGTATTGACAATCAACTGATCATAACGAGTCTTACCCAGCAGCTGCTGCATCTTATGCTGTCTGAAGGCCGTCGCCAGTACCTGACAAATTTCACCCAGGTTATCCGCCGCCTGCTGTGAAAAAGGTTCATCAGATTTATTGTTGATAAGCTGCACCACCCCCAGCAAATCGTTCTCGCTGGCACCGGGAATCGGTACCACGAGCATCTGTTTAGTACGGTAACCTGTGCGTTTATCCACTTCCTGCAGAAAACGCAGAAATTCTCCCTGCCCGCGAAGTTCATCCCGATCATAAACATCTTTAAAGTTGAGAACTTTTTTGTGCAGGGCTACAAAACCGGCAATACTTTGTTCGTTAATTGGCAATCTCAGATCCTGGCAGGAATCCAGACCGGTTTTAACGCGCGAAACAAGACTGGCTCTATCACCGCTTACGGTATAGATCGTCAGACGGTCTGCGTCGAATACCTCACAAATATCCCGGCTCACTTCAGTCATGATCTCATCGATATTTCCTGCCGCGTGAATCCGGTCTATTACAGATCGCAAACGTCCGGTGACATCGAATGAAATTCCGGGTACGGGAACAACTTCCATTTGCAAAGCCTGAGAGATACTCATAGTTACGCCATCCTAAAATTCAAATACCTGGTTACTCATCAATCTGCGAGGATTGAAACGCGTACTACCACCCAAAATCTCACGCATGGTTACTTCCGCTTCCCCCTGCCGCAGGTGGGTAATATATATTTCGGCATCATGCTGCAATTTATTCAGTTCATTAATCAGCATGGCAGGATGAAAATGCCCGGAACGGATCGCAATATCCTGACCGGTATTGCTAAAGGCAGATTCGATAATCAGATAGCGCAAGTTTGCAATTCGATTGATAACTTGCCATAACGCATCGTCGGCAGTCGTATCTCCGGTAAACACCAGGCTGGATTGTCCGGAATCAAGCTGAAAACCCACCGCCGGAACAATATGAAATGCCGGTAATGGCGTGATTCTGCGTGAACCCAGCACAATGGTCTCGCCTATAGTAATCGGCTCATAACGCATGTAAGGGTGTGTCGCATCAGGAATGCAGGAGAAATCCGGCCAGATATGCCAGTTGAAAATATGTGCCTGCAGGCTCTGCAGGGTAGATGGCAAGGCATGTACCACCAGCGGACGATCACGCAAACTGCCGGTCGTATCTACCAGAAAAGGAATGAAAGCAATATGATCCAAATGAGCGTGGGTAACAAATATATGATCGATTTTCAGCAGATCATCCAGAGCAAGCGTACCTACTCCGGTCCCCGCATCAATCAGAATATCCTCATCCAGCAACATCGCGGTGGTATAGGAACACGTTCCTATACCACCGCTGCAACCCAGTATTTCTAATCTCAAAACTACAAATCCTCCATTCCCGATTCAACGGAAAATTACAACAAATTATTTGCTGTAATAAATGGAGGATTACGGCTGATCTTTGTGACTATTTAAGTAATAATACCGGAACAGTTGAAAGCTGAATCAGCTTGCTGGCAACAGAACCAAGCAGTAAACCCTTGACAGCTCCCAGTCCGCGCGGACCAATCACAACCTGGTCACACTTTATTTCTTCGGCAAATTGCAGAATCATGGGCACGATTTCCCCCACCACAATATGGTGCCGGTAAGCAATGCCCTTCTCTTCCAGATAATCGCGCGCCTGCTGCATACCCTTAAGTCCTTCTTCGCGATAATAATCACCAATCTCTTCCTTGCTGACAAACATGGAAACATTACCTGTCAGCGGAATTCGCACATTGAGCAAATGAATCTCCGGCTTTTCAC
>JACTML010000147.1 GCA_014584635.1 Nitrosomonas eutropha
GAAGAATCCACTTCCTGGCCGGCTGTGTCACGCCCGGTTTATCTGGGCGGATTGGGTTTTTCCATGAAATGGAATATGGGCTGGATGAACGATACCTTGCGCTACATGCAGCTTGATCCGGTTCATCGACGTTATCACCATAACGAGCTGACGTTCCATCAGTTGTATGCCTATACCGAGAATTTTGTACTGCCTTTTTCCCATGATGAAGTGGTGCATGGCAAAAAATCCCTACTGGATAAAATGCCGGGAGATGCCTGGCAGATGTTTGCCAATTTGCGTTTGCTGTTTACCTACCAGATGACTTGTCCGGGCAAGAAAATCAATTTTATGGGGAACGAGTTTGCTCAAGGGCGTGAATGGCGCGTTAATCATGAGCTTGACTGGTATTTGCTGGAACGTGATGCGCATCGTGGCATGCAAGCCCTGGTGCGGGATTTGAATCACCTGTATCTGAATACACCGGCGCTGTATGAACTGGATTTTTTCGCTGAAGGATTTTCCTGGCTGGATTGTCATGATTCAGAGCAATCCGTGATCAGTTATCAGCGTCGTGCCAGCGATGGATCGTTTGTTTTAATAATCCTTAACTTCACACCGGTACCGCGTAAAGATTATCGGGTGGGTATCCCGGAATCCAGAACTTATCAGGAAATATTTAATAGTGATTCAATGTACTACGGCGGCAGCAACAGCGGCAATGCCAGCGCTATTATGCCGACCGGGCAATCGTGGTCAGGCCTGCCTGATTCCATCGATATTACTTTGCCGCCACTGGCAGGCATTATTTTGGTTTGATCGTACTGTTTGATGCCAGGAAAAGGAATTTATGCACTTTGCAACTTGTCTTTATGAAGTCAGATAAGTGCAAACGAATCAGCATGAAAATGTTTGCTATTGAAAATGGATTCCGGGAAGTGACATTATGAATGAGTCAAATAAGCATCAGGGTACAGCGAGCAATGTAACGGTTGATTTGCCCATTGAGGGTATGACCTGTGCAAGCTGTGTCGGGCGAGTGGAAGGAGCATTGGCCGGAGTGGAAGGCGTGTGTGATGTATCGGTTAATCTGGCCACCGAACGGGCAACAGTTCAGCTGGCTAGCCCGGTGGATCGTATGGCATTGATTCAGGCGGTTGAGAAAATGAGAAAATAGGGTTCAGTGTGCCTGCTTCAACTGTTGAGCTGGCAGTGGAAGGCATGACCTGTGCTTCTTGTGTAGGACGAATTGAGCGCGCGCTGAAAGCTGTGCCTGGCGTGCAGGATGCAGCCGTAAACCTGGCGACGGAACACGCCACTGTGCATGGAGTGGCAGATGCGGATACGCTGATCAGCGCTATTGTCAAGACGGGTTATGCTGCTCGGGTGATTGATACTACTGTACAAGCCAGTGATGAGACGGCTGACAGAAAAGATGCTGAACAGGCGCAACTCAAGCGCGATCTGATTTTGGCGAGTGTGCTGACATTACCCGTATTTGTGATTGAAATGGGCGCCCATCTGATTCCCGGTATGCACGAATGGGTGATGAATACCATCGGCATGCAACAGAGCTGGTATCTGCAGTTTGTATTGACTGTTCTGGTTATGCTTTTTCCGGGAAGGCGCTTTTATGAAAAGGGACTCCCGGCTTTGCTGCGTCGTGCGCCGGACATGAATTCGCTGGTAGCAGTGGGTACGGTTGCCGCGTTTGGCTATTCGGCGATCGCTACTTTTGCGCCGGGTTTGCTACCTGCAGGGACGGTTAATGTTTATTACGAAGCTGCAGCTGTTATTGTAACCCTGATTCTGCTGGGTCGCTTTCTGGAAGCGCGCGCCAAGGGGCGTACTTCCGAAGCGATCAGGCGATTGGTCGGTTTGCAGGCCAAAGTGGCGCATGTGGTGCGTGAAAACAAGGTTATTGATATTCCGGTGGGCGAAGTGGTACTGGGGGATCATGTCGAGGTGCGGCCTGGAGAACGTGTACCGGTGGATGGCGAGGTGATAGAAGGGCGCAGTTTTGTCGATGAATCCATGATTACCGGTGAACCTGTGCCTGTCGAAAAAACAATGGGTAGTGAAGTGGTGGGGGGCACCGTTAATCAGCGTGGTGCATTTACGTTGCGCGCAACGGCAGTGGGTGGGCAAACCATGCTGGCTCAGATTATCCGTTTGGTGGAGCAGGCACAGGGCTCCAAACTGCCCATACAGACCATGGTCGATAAGGTGACGCTATGGTTCGTGCCGGCGGTGATGCTGGCTGCTGCAATCACGTTTCTAATCTGGCTAATATTTGGCCCGGCGCCGGCACTGACATTTGCTCTGGTGAATGCGGTCGCGGTGCTGATTATTGCCTGTCCTTGTGCAATGGGCCTGGCAACGCCAACCTCCATCATGGTGGGCATCGGTCGTGGTGCGGAAATGGGCATCCTGTTTCGCAAGGGAGAAGCCCTGCAGCTGTTGAAAGATGCGCAGGTGGTTGCGGTAGATAAAACCGGTACCCTGACCGAAGGCCGGCCAGCATTGACGGATCTGGAAGTGGCGTCCGGTTTTGAGCGTAGCCAGGTATTGACGCAGGTTGCTGCGGTGGAATCCCGCTCGGAACACCCGATTGCGCGTGCTGTTGTAGAAGCCGCTACACAAGAAGGTATCACATTGCCAGCTTTGACCGAGTTTGAATCCGTAACGGGCAGAGGTGCATGGGCTGTGGTGGAAGGTGTGCGTGTGGCAGTAGGTTCTGATCACTATATGCGCGAACTGGGAATAGCTGTCACTGACTTTGCTGAGGTAGCAGAGCGCTTGGGTAATGAGGGCAAAACTCCTCTTTATGCTGCAGTTGATAAGCAACTGGCTGCTATTATCGCGGTGGCCGATCCAATCAAATCCAGTACCCCGGCAGCGATTAAGGCATTACATCAGCTGGGACTGAAGGTGGCGATGATTACGGGTGATAATGCCCATACTGCGCAGGCAATTGCTCGCCAACTGGGGATTGACGAGGTGGTGGCGGAGGTTTTACCGGAAGGAAAAGTTGCGGCCGTGCAGCGTCTGAAAACGACCTATGGATGTATTGCGTTTATCGGGGATGGTATTAATGATGCGCCCGCGCTGGCTGCAGCAGATGTGGGGCTGGCGGTTGGCACGGGGACTGACATTGCGATGGAATCAGCCGACGTGGTGCTGATGTCAGGCAGTTTGCAGGCTGTGCCTAACGCTATTGCGTTATCAAAGGCAACCATTACCAATATTCGCCAGAATCTGTTCTGGGCATTTGCCTATAACACCGCGCTGATTCCATTGGCAGCAGGTGCTTTATACCCGGCACTGGGCTTGTTACTATCGCCGGTTTTCGCGGCAGGTGCGATGGCGATGTCGAGTGTATTTGTGTTGGGCAATGCGTTGCGTTTGCGCCGGTTTCAGCCACCCCAGCCGATTGTTTCGTAACATTTTCGGTTAAGGAAGCGGTTCGTGATTGTTTCGCGGCTTCACTCGCATCACAGTAAAAGCAGCCATGCCAGCCGAGACAGTCATCACGATCACCAGCAGATTATCACCGCTGGTAATGAGCGCCGTATTCGACTGGTTTTCTTTCTTACCGCTGGTTATGCGCTGATACAGGCGGCGGGCGGCTGGTTATCCGGGTCGCTGGCCCTGATTGCTGATTCGG
>JACTML010000030.1 GCA_014584635.1 Nitrosomonas eutropha
ATCGCGAAGCAAGCTGTAAAGCAACATCAGATACAGGTACAAGTTTCACCATCCCTGCTCCCCTGTCTGGCCAAATTGCAGGAGCGCTTACGCCGTTTGTTTGATCTGGACGCCTGCCCGGCGCTTGTCGATGCGCACCTGGGTGATGACACAGTACTGAAACCATTGATCGCAAATTATCCTGGTTTGCGTATTCCCGGAACACTGGATATTTTTGAGCTGGGATTGCGTGCAATCCTGGGGCAACAGATCACTGTCAAGGCAGCAACAACTCTATTCAGCCGTTTTGTTGCTGCATTCGGCAAGGAGATAGAAACACCCTTTCCCGAATTGGATCGTACCCGTCCGCCGGCAGATGCCATTGCAGCAGCTCCTCTGCAAACGCTGATTGATATTGGTTTAACCGGGCGGCGTGCGCAGACTGTTCAGCAATTTGCGCACGCCGTGGTCGATGGCACACTGAAACCGGAATCAGTTCACCGAGAAAAAATAACTGAACGACTGCTCGAATTGCCGGGCATTGGTCCCTGGACGGCACAATATATTGCTATGCGGGCACTGGGAGACTCCAACGCATTTCCGGCCTCGGATCTTGGGTTACTGCGCGGATTGCAAGTGGAAAAAACAGCAGAATTATTGCATCGTACTGAAAAATGGCAGCCCTGGCGCGCGTATGGAGCGATTCACCTGTGGCATCAGTGCGCAGGAGGATGAGAGAATAACTTCCGATCAAACTTGAAAAAGAACCCGATATTAAAAAATCATGACAACTTCCGGTAATCTGAAAGCGAGTTTACCCTTACGCAGCCTGCATTGGCTTATGGCGCTTATCCTCATCGCAGCCTGGGCGCTGATCTATGCAAAAGGAATTTTCGAAAAAGGTTCGGATGAGCGCGAATTTCTGAAACATATGCATGTTCTTGCCGGTCTTGCTGTCTTTACCCTTTTGCCGTTGCGAATGATTGTCCGCTGGTTGTCACCATTACCGGAAATTGTTCCTTTTCCAGGGCGAAGAAAGGTATTGTTCACGAAAACCATACATTGCATACTTTATTTATGCATGATCCTGCTGCCGATTCTTGGTGTGTTTTTTATGCAGATGGGAGGCAAAACAATTGATGTGTTCGGGTTTAAACTGCCCACCATTATTCAGATCGACAAAGAATTATCACACAGCATCAAAAATATTCATGAAAATCTGGGGTTAATCATGCTCTATCTCGCGGTGATTCATGCCGGAATAGCGCTCTGGCATCATTTTCTCCTGCATGACAATGCCCTTAAACTGATGCTGCCGGGTGGTACAGATACAACGGCTGCAAATATCAGTCCGAATAATGCTTCTGCGAGGAACAGGCAATGAACTATTACATGATCATGGAAAGTCCGGTTGACCCGCTACTGCTTACAAGTGATGGTCAGTTTCTTACCGGGCTATATATGGAAAAGGAAGCAAAAAAACTTTTGTCTGATATGAAAGACGGATGGCAGCAAGATGAAAATGCCATTCCGTTCAGAGAAACTGTCGCCCAGTTAAGCGCTTATTTTGCCGGAGAACTGCACGAGTTCGATTTGCCACTAAAAGCAGCTGGCACACCTTTTCAGCAAACAGTCTGGCAGGCACTGTCCACGATTCCTTATGGAAAAACAGTCAGCTATAAAGATATTGCCGAACAGGTCCATTTACCCAAGGCTTCGCGAGCAGTCGGCATGGCGAATGGTCGCAATCCTATTTCTATCATCATTCCCTGTCACCGTGTCATAGGTGCCAATGGCAAGTTAACCGGTTATGGCGGAGGATTACATCGCAAGGAATGGCTGCTTGAACATGAGCACGAAGACAAGCAGGCTACGCTTTTGTCTGACTGATTGTGTGGATATGTTGCGTCATGGCTGAATAGTGTGTCAGAGACAAATTCTCTGCCCGTAACCCGGAATCAATCTCCAACTGATCAAAATCCTCGGCAGCCAAATAGTGGCGCAACGTGTTACGTAATGTTTTACGGCGTTGTGAAAACGCTGCCAGAACCAATTCACCAAACAGTTTTTCCTGTTCAGGCGGAATAACCGGTTTTGCTCTTGGACGCATATAAACAATGGCAGACTGAACACGTGGCGGTGGATCAAACGCTTCTGCAGGTACAATCAGCAGTTGTTCCATAACAAACCGGTTTTGCAGCATGAGTGACAAGCGTCCGTAATCTGCTGTGGAGGGCTGCGCAACCATACGTGCCACTACTTCGAGTTGCAGCATAAAATACATGTCCGTAATCAGGCTGCTGAAGCGTGCCAGATGAAACAGTAATGGTGTGGAAATGTTGTAAGGCAGATTACCAACGATTCTTAGTCGCTCTCCCAACATTGAAAAATCAAATTTCAGCGCATCGACATTATGAATGATCAGCTTTTCAGCATAATTGCGGGACAGATAATCGACGATATCCCGATCAATTTCGATAACCTGCAAGCTGTCCAGACAGCTCAGCAAAGGGCGCGTTAATGCTCCCAGCCCCGGCCCGATTTCAATCATACGATCACCAGGCACGGGCCGGATCAT
>JACTML010000088.1 GCA_014584635.1 Nitrosomonas eutropha
AATCCTGTTTGAAAAGACACTCTTAAGCAAACCATTCCCAAGTTGTGCACAAACTTATCCACAGGAATTGTGGACAAGTACGGATGTGAGTGACGCGTGAATTTTAAAATAGCCGCTGTAACCGGTTTTTCGGAAAAAACCATACTCTGTACACTACGTGCATTTCACTTTGTTCACCTGAATTATTGCTGCCATGCTGCGCAAATTACTGATCTTTCTGCTGATTCTTACGATAACTATCCCGGCTACCGCGTGGCTGCTCCTTGAAGGCAGCCTGCCGATTTACCAGGGTGACCAACTTCTTCCCGGATTGGCTGACCCGGTAGTCGTTGAACGGGACACTCTCGGCACAACAACACTCCATGCCCAAAACCGGCTTGATCTGGCGCGCGGTTTAGGTTTTGTTCACGCACAGGAACGCTTCTTTGAAATGGATCTGATGCGGCGCAAGGCAGCTGGAGAACTGGCGGAGTTATTTGGTGCCGCCGCATTACCACTTGATCGCAAGGTGCGTGTCTACCGGATGCGCGCCCGCGCGCAATCATCCCTGCAGGAATTACCCTCTGATCAGGTTCGTTTGCTTGATGCATATCGCGATGGCGTCAACGCCGGGCTAAACAACCTCAAAATCAGGCAGTTTGGTTACTTGCTTACACAAACAACGCCACAACCCTGGCGCAGTGAAGACAGTTTGCTGATTGTGCTCGCCATGTATCTGACATTGCAGGAAAACAGTGTTAATCGCGAACCGGAATTATCATTGATGCATGCAGCTCTGCCGGAATCTGCCTATCGTTTTTTGACTGCTGCTGGCGGAGAATGGGACGCTCCGCTGGATGGAAGCAAACTGGAATGGCCGCCCTACCCTCCGGCTGAAGATATGGACTTGCGCTCAGTTAATCAGCAGGTTTTATCAAACAATCACTTTCAGGAACTGCCCACAATCGGCAGTAATGCCTTTGCAGTCGGGGGCGATCTGGCCAATGGCGGCGCATTGATCGCCAACGATATGCACTTGTCACTGCGCGTCCCAAATTTGTGGTTTCGTACCCGCCTGACTTACCCGGATCTCTCGCACATTCATCAGAAAATTGACATCACCGGAGTCAGTCTCCCTGGAACACCAGCTATCGTGGCTGGTTCCAATCGTCATATTGCCTGGGGATTCACCAACGCTTACGGAGATTTTGCTGACTGGATCAGAATCAGGCTTGATCCGGATGATTCTTCCCGTTATGCAGCTCACGGCAAATGGAAAACTATCAAGGTATGGCAGGAAACATTGCATGTACATGGTGCGCCTGATGAAAAACTTGAGATCCGGGAAACTGAATGGGGGCCCATTCTCGCCAAAGATTATGACGGCATGCCTCTGGCGTTGATGTGGGCAGCTCTTCAGCCCGGCGCAATTAACCTTGATATCGTTGAACTGGAACAAACAGAACAGCTGGAAGCAGCAACCAAAATCGCACAAGGCATGGGCATTCCCGCACAAAATTTTATTGCAGGCAGCAGCAACGGCGATATCGCCTGGACAATTGCCGGCCGTATTCCCCTTCGCACGGGTGGATATGATGCCAGTCTGCCCGCGGATTGGAGCCAGCAGACGACCGGCTGGCAAAGCTGGCTGCCTGCGGATGAATATCCTCTGGTCATCAATCCGCCGGGATCGCGGCTGTGGAATGGAAATTCCAGAATGATCGATGGCCCGCTGCTGCAAAAACTGGGAGACGGTGGATATGATCTTGGCGCACGCAGCCGGCAGATCCGCGATCAACTGCGCGCATACACTCATTTTTCACCCAAAGAATTGCTTGCCATCCAGCTGGATGATCGTGCATTACTGCTTACCCGCTGGAAACAATTGCTGGAAGATATTTTGCAAAAAACGCCACCAGCCAGATGGAATCAGGAAATACAACAGGCTTTACGTGACTGGGACGGCCGCGCTTCATCTCAATCCGTCGCCTATCGTGTTGTACGCAGTTTTCGCCACGCCGTAATGGAACATCTGCTGAATGCCTTCACGGCGACAGTAAAACTTAAATATCCGGATTTTGAACTGCCACGCTTAAGCCAGGTTGAACACGCAATATGGAAGCTGATTCATCATCGCCCGCCACATTTGCTTCCTCCTGGTGATGCCAGCTGGGACGAGATGCTTGCTACGCGAGCGCGGCTGGTAGCAGAAAAACTGCAATCCCAGCCAGGCGGTATTGCAGCACGCACTTGGGGCGAGGAAAACACGGCCGCCATTCAGCATCCTCTCAGCCGGGCTCTGCCGGCATGGATTGCGGCGTGGCTGAACATGCCAGCCGATCAGCTGCCCGGAGATCACCATATGCCTCGTGTTCAAACTCCCGATTTTGGAGCTTCCCTGCGCTTCGTGGTTTCACCCGGAGAAGAAGAAAAAGGTTATTTCCAAATGCCGGGAGGCCAGAGCGGTCATCCGCTCTCCCCTTACTACGGCAGCGGCCATGCTGACTGGGTAGCAGGAAACGCCAGCCCGTTTTTGCCCGGGCCACCGCAGCAAACTTTATATCTTCACCCTGCTAAAATTAGGCTCAATCAATAAAAAAACCAATCAAAACAATCTTATTGCATAGCTTTGACGCAACCGGAATATTGGCAAGTTACTGTTTCATTTCTGATTAACCTGATTTGGCTTAATATTTCCAGAAAGATGTCGATAAAATTTACACAGTTTAATGACAGCTTAACAGATGCTTTTTTCAAGGATAGCAGTATGCTGAAATCGGTTAAATTCCACCTGAATCTCATTATTTGCACCGAATCCACGGTGATAATCACGCTATGAAAGCAAATGAAACGCAGAAAAAACTGCTCGTTATAGAAGATGATCCGGGGCTCCAGAAACAATTGCGCTGGAGTTTCGATGATTGCAATGTAGCCGTTGCTTCTGATCGCGAAAGCGCACTGGTACAAATTCGCCGGCATGAACCCGCTGTTGTAACAATGGATCTTGGCTTGCCTCCTGATCCAGACGGCGCAACGGAGGGTCTGGCAACATTACAGCAAATTCTCGCACTGGCCCCCGATACCAAGGTAATCGTGCTGACCGGCAACCAGAATCATGAAAATGCCCTGAAAGCAATCGATATGGGCGCTTACGATTTTCATCAAAAACCTCTGGATGCGAATGTACTCAACCTGATTGTGAACCGGGCTTTTTATCTGCATCGTCTGCAAAAGGAAAATTACAAATTACAGCAGACCGGTTCGATTTCATCTGTCCCCGGACTCGTTACAGGAGATCCGGGAATGATCAGGCTGTGCCAGCAAATTGAGCGCCTGGCATCTTCCGACGTTACAGTTGCATTGCTGGGAGAGAGCGGCACCGGCAAGGAGGTGCTGGCTAAAGCGCTGCACCAGCTCAGTAACAGAAACAATAAACGCATGATCGCAGTAAATTGCGCGGCCATTCCGGAAACATTACTGGAAGCTGAGTTGTTTGGTTACGAAAAAGGAGCTTTTTCTGGAGCAGCCAAACAAACGCCAGGCAAAATTGAAACCGCGCAAGGGGGCACATTTTTTCTGGATGAAGTTGGAGATCTGCCGCTCTCATTACAGGCAAAATTATTGCGATTCCTGCAGGAACGCGTTATCGAACGCCTCGGCGGCAGAGAAGAAATTCCGGTGGATGTTCGTATCGTCTGCGCAACCCATCAGGATTTAAAAACAATGATTACAGCAGGAACTTTTCGTGAAGACCTGTTTTACCGTTTGTGTGAAATAAGCATTCAGATACCGCCTGTTCGTGAACGCATGGGGGATGCGGTATTGCTCGCGCATCACTTTAAAAACCTGTTTCGCGTAAAAGAAAAACGTCAAACCCTCAACTTTAGTCAGGATGCACTGGATGCAATCAGCAATCACCCCTGGCCAGGAAATGTTCGTGAAATAGAAAACTGCATCAAACGTGCCGTTATCATGGCTGAAGGTTCGCAAATCACAGCGCTGGATCTGGGGTTAAAGTCGACAGATACTCCTGAACAACCTGCCACCTTGCGCGAAGTTCGCGAGCAGGCAGAGTGTGAAGTGATTACCAGAGCACTGGCTCGGGTCAATGGTAACATCGCCAAGGCAGCAGAATTACTTGGCGTTACAAGACCAACGCTTTATGACCTGATGAACCGTTACGGACTCAAATAAACTATAAAACTCGCTTTCCCTGTTAGCCATCAGCAAGCCATGACTTCCCTCTTTCACGAACTGATTTATCAATCCGCTGACCGGAATACCAACACCACAGCGCTGATTGACCGCAAGCGGCATTTATCTTATCCGGCACTGGCCGAAGCGGTGCAATCATTTGCTGGCGCTTTACATATATCGGGATTAAGCCGAGGGGAGCGTGTTGCTGTTTATCTTGAAAAACGGTTGGAAACAGTCATAGCCCTGTTTGGCGCATCTGCTGCTGGCGGTGCATTTGTGCCCGTTAATCCGTTGCTTAAAGCTGAACAGGTTGCTTACATTCTCAATGATTGTAATGTCAGAATACTGGTTACTTCAGCGGATCGGCTTAATTTGCTGAGTTCGGTACTGTCACAATGTCACGATTTGCATACTGTAATTACAGTCGATGAAGCACGAGAAACGCCACCCATCCCAGGACTTAATACCGTTTCATGGCAGCAGGCGCAAACCTCCTCTTCTGAAACCGTACATTTGCCACGCTGCATTGACAGCGATATGGCTGCAATTTTGTATACCTCCGGCAGTACCGGCAAACCCAAAGGAGTGGTCCTTTCTCACCGGAATCTGGTCACCGGCGCTAAAAGCGTTTCACAGTATCTGAATAATCAGGCAAGCGATCGTATCCTGGCGGTGTTGCCACTGAGCTTCGATTATGGATTAAACCAGCTGAACACCGCGTTTTATGTAGGCGCCACCGCAGTATTGATGAACTACCTGTTACCACGGGATATTCTTTCCATTATCCAACGAGAACAAATTACCGGGCTGGCAGCGGTCCCGCCACTATGGACACAGCTGGCACAATTGAACTGGCAGGATATATCGACACTGCGCTATATCACCAATTCCGGTGGTGCCATGCCACGGACTACCCTGGCACATCTGCGCAAGGCACTTCCGGATACAGAAATTTTCCTGATGTACGGTTTGACAGAAGCCTTCCGTTCAACTTACCTGCCGCCCGCAGAAGTGGACATCCGCCCGGATTCCATGGGCAAGGCAATTCCCAACGTTGAAGTAATGGTGTTACGGGAAGATGGCTCTCATTGCGCCCCCGGTGAACCAGGCGAACTGGTACACCGGGGCCCGCTGGTGTCACTGGGCTACTGGAACGATCCGGCCAAAACAGCAGCTCGCTTTCGCCCGCTCAGCCCGTGTCAATCCGGACTGACTCTTCCTGAACTGGCTGTCTGGTCAGGAGACACCGTACGGATGGACGAAGAAGGCTATTTGTATTTTATTGGCCGACGCGATGACATGATCAAAACTTCCGGCTACCGTGTCAGCCCGACAGAAATTGAAGAAGTTATCTATGCAACGGAAACTGTCTCCGAAGCTGCTGCATTTGGCGTGCCACACCCGACACTTGGCCAGGCAATTGTGATTGTTGCGGTTCCCAAAACGGGAATTGAGCTGAAAAAAGACAGCCTTGCGGAAGCTTGCAAAAATCACTTGCCTGCTTTTATGCAACCCGCCCTGATCGAGTTGCGACAAACCAGCCTGCCACGTAATCCAAACGGAAAAATTGATCGAAAAAATCTGGCTGGTGAATTTCAGCATGTTTTTCAGACGGAAGGAATATGACAACAATACCCCCCAAACATGCACCCATGACACAGTTTCCTGTAGAGGATCATTGCCTTGTTATTGGCGGTATTCCTCTTACACGCCTGGCTCAGCGTATCGGAAGTACACCTTTTTATGCCTACGATCGCCAGCTGATTACTGCCCGCATACAGTCTCTCAGACAATCCCTGCCCCCGGAGATATTGCTGCACTATGCGATGAAAGCCAACCCGATGCCTGCTGTAGTACAACACCTGGCCGGACTGGTAGATGGAATTGATGTTGCTTCAGCCGGTGAAATGAAAATAGCACTGGATGCAGGAGTGGCTGCGGAGAATATCAGCTTTGCCGGTCCGGGAAAAAATCGTCAGGAACTGGCCTGCGCTATTGCAGCGGGCATTATCATTAATGTGGAATCTGAACACGAGCTGGAAACAATTGCCCAGCTGGGAAAAGAAACCGGTTTTCATCCCAGAATTGCCATACGGGTCAACCCCGATTTTGAACTGAAATCTTCCGGCATGAAAATGGGAGGCGGTTCCAAGCAGTTTGGTATTGACGCCGAACGCGTTCCGGCCGCATTGCAGCGCATTGCTCAACTCAAACTGGATCTGGAAGGATTACATATCTTTAGCGGTTCGCAGAATCTGAGAGTAGAAGCGATTCAGGAAGCACATGAAAAGACATTGCAGCTTGGTTTGCAGCTTGCTGCGCTTTCACCGGTTCCAATGCGTACGATTAATATTGGAGGGGGATTTGGCATTCCTTATTTTCCCGGTGAGAATCCACTCGATTTGCAAACCGTCGGCACCAATCTGCAACAGCTGCTGGCCGGGATTCCATCCTCTTTTTCGAATATCCGGTTCGTCATCGAACTGGGACGCTATATGGTGGCGGAAGCAGGCATTTATGTATGTCGCATACTGGAAAAAAAAATATCAAGAGGCCATACTTTTCTCATCACCAACGGTGGCCTGCATCATCACCTTGCTGCATCCGGTAATTTTGGCCAGGTTATTCGCAAAAACTACCCGGTTACTATTGGCAACAAAATGAATGCGCTTGAAACTGAAGTTGTTTCAGTCGTCGGGCCGCTTTGTACACCCCTGGATTTGCTTGCCAACCAGATGGAGTTACCCAGAGCCGAACCCGGGGATCTGGTCGTTGTATTTCAATCTGGTGCTTATGGATTGACAGCCAGCCCAACCGCTTTCCTCGGCCACCCTGCTCCGCAGGAAGTTCTGGTCTAAAAACAGATCCTGCCTGCTTCTTTAAGCGACAGCGTATACGAAATCAAATAATCCCCGATAACAGGTACAATCAACCAGTTGAATATATTTGGATGTATTTATGCTAATTACATTCAAAAGCATAATTCGGAAAGATAAGGAGACAATATGAGTGGTATAGGTGGCTGGCTGGATACAGGTCATTCAGCAATGGAAAACCAGCAGATCATTGACCATATGGCTCGTTTACTGGCTCGCTTTGATAGTAACCCAGCGCAAATAACCGTGCAGGGTAACGCTGCTTTATCTGTTGTTGCCAAGACAAGTCACGCACACCTTTATGAAAAGGAAGGGCTGCTGGTTGGCATCTGGGGAAGGATAAAATCAGAAAACGAGCACGTGCAAGCGACTATCAATGCCCAGGGAATGGCTGCCGCACTGGCAGACTTATGGCGGCAGAAAGGTGAAAAACTGCTCTCCGATTTCGCCGGCGAATTCGTATGTTGTATTGTGGATAAGCAGGCGCATAAGGTCATTCTGGCTATCGACCCACTGGGAACGCACACGCTTTACTATCAGCTGTTGAACAACGGAATTTTGTTCGGATCCTCAGCTGACGCTTTGCTTGTCCATCCGCAGGCCGACCAGACGATCCATCCGCAAGGACTGCTCAACTACCTTTATTTTCATATGATACCGGGGCCCGGCACCATTTATCAGGCACAGCAGCGTCTGCTTCCGGGTGAATATCTGTATTTCAATAACGGTCGCCTGGAAACCGCCCGTTACACACAATTCAGGTTTGATGAAAACGCAAGACGTCCGTTTCCGGAACTTCAGCAGGAATTTGTCTCGCTGCTCAGAAAAAGTGTCAGTGAAGCAATACAAGATCAAAAAGCGGGAACGTTTTTAAGCGGAGGAACGGATAGCTCTACGCTAGCCGGAATACTGACAGAAATCAGCGGCGAGCCTGCCAATACATACTCGATCGGCTTTGAGGCAACCGGTTACGATGAAATGTACTACGCACGGATTGCTGCTCGTCATTTTTCAACGAATCATCACGAATACTACGTTACGCCGGATGATGTAGTTGAAACCATCCCGTTAATTGCCTCGGTCTTTGATCAGCCTTTTGGCAATGCATCAGCACTTCCCGCATATTATTGCGCACGTATGGCCAAAAAAGACGGCCTGGATCTGCTGTTGGGAGGTGACGGAGGGGATGAGCTGTTTGGTGGTAATGTGCGTTATGCGAAACAGTACATTTTTTCTTTATATGACAGGATTCCAGCCCCTCTGAGAAATTACCTGCTCTCTCCGCTTATCCTGTCTGTTCCACCCGACACCGGGCCCAAACTGCTCCGCAAGGCACGCAGCTATGTTGCACAAGCTACTGTTCCCATGCCGCATCGCATGGAAACTTATAACCTGTTGACACATTATGGTTGTGAAGCTGTATTCACGCCGGCATTACTGGCACAGGTTGATATCGGGCAGCCTGCACAGCTGATTGAACAAACCTATCATGATAATTTTCACGCACGCAGCCTGATCAATCGCATGCTTGCTTTTGACTGGAAATTTACGCTGGCAGATAACGATTTTCCCAAAGTAGTCCAAGCCTGCCGTCTGGGCGGAATGGAAGTGGCTTTCCCGTTTGTCAACAATGAAATACTCGCTTTCTCACTGGCATTGGCTCCTGATCAAAAGCTGAAAGGAACCCAGCTGCGCTATTTCTTCAAACAGGCATTACGCGGATTTTTACCGGATGAAATTATTAGCAAACAAAAACAGGGATTTGGTTTGCCGTTTGGCGTTTGGATGCAGTCACACAAGCCGTTACAGGAGATCGCTGCGGATAGCCTAAATGATCTTAAATCCCGCAATATTATACGGAACGACTTCATCGATAAGCTGCTCGATCAGCATCTCCATGAACACGCCAGCTATCACGGCACGATGGTATGGCTACTGATGATGCTGGAATACTGGTTCAAACAGCACCACCTCGCAAAAATTTGAAATTTACCTGATTACTACAAAAACGATATTTGAGATGTTATCAGCTTGTCATATTTTGGCGACATGAGTATAGTTAAACGCAATTTACTCAACCAACATAAAACCAGCTGATGACAAAATGCAAATTGGATATAAAGATATATCGTTCACATATTCCCGAAATTGAAAATTAACTCAAACAGTAAAATTTATTCTGTTGAAACAAGATTTAATCAGGGAAAAACATGAACGAACTTGAGGCAGCTTTTCACCAGTACTTTGAAATTGTAAATGCAAATACGCCGGAATTGCTTAAAGAGGCTTTCAGCTTACGTTTTCGTATCTTATGTGTACATAATGACATTTCCGGCTTTAATCCAGTAGATTATCCGGATAAACTGGAAAATGACGAATATGATAATCGTTCTGTACATTTTCTGTTACGCCACCGGCCAACCAACACATTCATCGGAACCACCCGTTTGATTCTTCCTGACCGGCAACATCCGAAAAATAAGCTGCCAACCGAACTAAATACTCAGTTTTATCCCGGATTTCAGATAGATTCATCCATGCGCAAACATGCCGCTGAAATATCCCGTTTTGCTATATTGAGCGATTTTTTCAAACGCAAAAACGAACATTCTACGTTGGCCGGGCCCGTCGATGTACCCAATCAGCCGACTGGTAAACCTCATGAGCGGCGTCGGTTTCCTCATCCGATGCTGGCACTTGTCGTCGGAATTATACAAACATGTGCTCAATATGAAATTTATCATTTGCTTTCGTCTATGGAACCGGCCTTAAACAAACTTTTGGGATTTTACGGTTTGCAATTGAATCCCATCGGCCCATTAACTGATTATCATGGATTGCGCACTCCCTATCACGTCTGCCTGTTAGATGTTCTGGACAGAATCTACCAGAACCAGCGAATGATCTGGGAACTTGTTACTGACCATGGAAATATCTGGCCAGCTGATCTGACTTCTTTACGCACAAAGAACAAGTCGCAACCTGCTCCCGATAATATTTGCATACCGGGATAACTAATAACAACCACCATTGTGACGGGAATCTTTACTTATTGCCTTCGAGGCATCCTCCTCCCTACACTGCTAATCATGCTTCTTTTCACGGATAACGCCTTATCCTCTGACGAAGCAGTTGAAGTAATTACCCATCCCAGTACCGATGTAAGCTATCTTTCCAAGAATTTATTACGCTCTGTTTTTAGCATGCGTCTCAGAACCTGGCAGGATGGTGTGCCTATCCGGGTTTTTGTATTGCCTGATGACGCTCCACTACACAGTATATTCGCCAAGAAAAAACTCAATGTCTTCCCGTACCAATTACGCTCCGCATGGGATCGCCTGGTTTATTCAGGAACCGGGCAGGCACCACTGGTTGTACACTCAGAAGAAGAAATGCGTGAAAAAATTGCCACAACACCAGGATCAATCGGTTATTTAAATGAAAACAAGATTGATGGAAGCGTTCAGGTCGTTCACATCAATGAATAGCAAAAAACTCTTTACTCGCTCCCTTTCAAGCATAGCAGGGTTGTGCCTGGCTCTTATCACATGCCCCGGATTTGCGGATGAACATTCAGGTGTACAGATCCTGAAGCAGCTGCAAGTGCACGGTTTTCTCAGTCAGGGATACATTAAAACAACCGGGAACAACTTTTCCGGTCACAGTAATAATTCAGGCAGTCTGGATTTCAGAGAAATCGGATTAACAGCTTCTTTGCGCCCACTGCCCGGATTACAGCTTGCCGGACAACTCCTCCATCGCAGAGCCGGAAAAGGTAGTGAAGGCGGTATCCATATTGATTTTGGTTTTCTTGATTACAACTTTATTAATACACCCACGATCGAACTCGGTATACGTCTGGGCAGGATGAAAAATCCATTTGGGTTTTATAACGATACCCGCGATGTTCCCTTTACCCGACCAAGTGTACTGTTGCCTCAGTCCATCTATTTTGATCGCACTCGCAATTTAGCACTGGCCTCCGATGGCGCTCAACTCTACGGAGAATCCCGAACAAACTGGGGAAACATTACTGTTCAGCTTGAAGCTGCTTTTCCGCAAGTAGATGATAAGGATACCGAAGTGTCTGTTTTTGGTCATACAACCCCTGTTTCAGGAGATCTAAAAAGCAGACCTTCATACATCGGCCGTATCCTGTATGAATTGCCTGACGGACGACTACGTCTGGCCATCAGCAGCGCCCAGCTCAATGTTGGCTATAATCCTGGTCAAAACGATATTTTTGAATCAGGTTCGTTCAGATTTTCGCCTTTGATCTTATCAGCACAATACAATGCGGAACACTGGAGCATAACATCGGAATACGCGTTACGTTATTCTCGCCGTCACGGCTTTGGAAATCCCAGGCTTGATCAGAGTGTTACCGGAGAAAGCCTCTATCTGCAAGGTATCTACCGATTCCTTCCAGGATGGGAAGCCGTATTACGGTACGACATACTGTTTGCCAACAGAAAAGATCGCAGCGGCAAGAAATTTGCAGCCACGAGTGGTCACCCGGCACATGGTCAATACGCCAGAGACTTCACAGCTGGTTTACGCTGGAACATCACCCCATCCATTATGCTGAGTACTGAGTACCACAGGGTTAATGGAACCGCCTGGCTTTCTCCATTAGATAATCCGGACATCTCCAGCACTGAGAAAAACTGGAATTTGTTCGCGGCACAAATTTCCTACCGGTTCTAATGCAAAACCAGATAAAGCCTGACATCTCTAAAGAACCGGTTGATTTAAAAAATACCAATTACAAATCTTCCCGGATATTTATTGGACTCAGCTGGAAAATTTCCCTGCTGAGCAGTCTGATTTTGTTGCTTGTGGTCACGACATTCAGTCTGATCAACTACAACAGTCTGATCGACGGCATTGAACAACAAAGAGAAACGCAATACCAGCGTTATGCCAGAGAAATAGAAAGCCTGATTGGACGCAACTCTGACAATCTGCATGGGCTTGTCAGGATCATTCCCTATCTGAAAGGGATGAAAATCAGCCTGCTGTCAGATGATCCCCACGAAATACTCACAACCTTCGAGCGATACTGGACAATGTTCCAGATTCAGAGTGATATCGAAGATATTCGTTTTTACAACTCTTCCGGATCGTTACGCGCGCAATGGGGTAACTTTGATACCAACTCGTATCGGGACAAGCTCATTCTCGAACATGTGCATGAAGTTAATACACGTGAACAACCTGCCACACTGATGATATGTATTGAAAGCTGCACGCAATACATTATTGAACCGTTACTGATTGACGGATCGCGTGCAGGCGCTGTCGTTATCGGCTCTTCCCTGGTCGATATTTTTCTGAATTTCAAGCGTACTTCCGGTTCTGATATTGGTCTGTTCGTTGGACATTCCGCAGATGATTCACACAACAGTTTGTCGGATAACGGCATTTTTATGGGTATCCCGGAATGGAATATCTGTATCACCGCCATGACCAACAGCAACAAGAGTCTTGCCATTTTGAACAAAGTAGCCAGAAGCTATCCTGATCTTGCGGCAATCGAACGGGGTATTCAATACGAATGGAATAACGGACACTATCAGATCAAGTTGCTTCCATTATATGGCATTCGCATACCTGATCAGGGGCAACTGGTTATCATTACCGAAATAACCGATACCGTTCAGGCGATCCAGAATTCCATCTGGCGTATTGTCATCATCGGCCTGATTGGAATGATATTTTCTGAAATCGTTTTATTCAGCATGATTGCCAGACCGCTGTCTCGTCTTAAATTTATCGTATCACTCCTGCCATTGCTCGCAGGAAAAGGATTTGGCAATTTCCGCAATGCACTTTCTTCGCGCTGGCGCAAGCGTCGCTTGCATGATGAAATCGATCTTTTACACGATGAATCCCTGGCGCTCTCACATAAACTCGAAAAACTGGAAGAAAAAGTTGCCTACCGGACGCGCATGCTGGTTCAGCAGCGCGATGAACTCAGCAAGGAAAAAGATTTTATCGAAAATTTGCTGGATACCGCGCAAGTCATCGTCCTGACACAGGATGCTGATGGAAAAATAGTCATGACCAATACATACGGGGAAATGCTGACCCGATACAGTGAAAAGGAACTGCAAGGCAAGCATTTTATGGAGCTGCTGGCGCCAGATAGCGAACAATATAACTTGGGCATATATTTGCTGGAAATCCGCAAGGGAAACCGTGATCAGCTGCGACATGAAGCAGTGGTGCTCTGCAAGGATGATTCAAAACGAAATGTCGCCTGGCTTCATTCCCGCCTGACATGGCAATCCAAGGAAGATCCTTCTGTAATATTATCTGTCGGGCTTGACATCACCGAATACAAACGGGTGGAAGGCCATCTGGCATGGCTTGCAGATCATGATCCCCTGACAAATCTGTATAATCGTCGCCGTTTCAGCGAAGAACTTGAACAAATTCTCAGCTGGGCGGAAAGATATCAGCATCCCGGCGCACTGCTGTTTTTTGATCTCGATCGATTCAAGTTTGTGAACGATACCAGCGGCCACCAGGCGGGTGACGCCATGTTGAAAATGGTCGCTGATATGCTGTCCCGTACAGTCCGTACTGCTGATATAGCTGCCCGCCTGGGCGGAGATGAATTTGCTGTTATCCTGCCCGAGATCACGCCTGGTGCAGCCATCGAAGTCGCCAAAAAAATTCTTGCACGATTAGACGAAACACAGCTTTCACTCAATGGCAGAACACACAGTATCTCAGCCAGCATCGGCATTGCGATTTTTCCCGAACACGGAAATAACGTGCATGATCTGCTGGCAGCTGCTGATCTGGCCATGTACCAGGCCAAGGAAACAGGACGGGGAACCTGGCATTTGTATTCCAGTAAAGACCAGGCACGGGAACGCGTATATACACTGGTTCACTGGAAAGAAAAAATTGAATACGCCAATGCGCACGATCGATATCTGCTCTATTTGCAGCCTATTCAAACC
>JACTML010000111.1:0-13895 GCA_014584635.1 Nitrosomonas eutropha
TCAGGAAAATGGAACAGCAGCGGCAGCATGCCAAATACAGGTAACGATAACCAGACCAGCACAACCAGCAGGAAACCATCCCGAATCTGTAATTCGCGCTTGAATCGCTGAGTCAGTAACCATATGGTTGCGCCACTGCCCAGCGTGATGAACAGTGCTTTGAGAAACTCCGGTAATGATCCGTCTTGCGTCCAGTAGGCAACTGCGCAGGGAATTAACAGAACCAGCCCGAATATAAAGATGACTCTGCTCAGGATATTGGCGACCGCCAGGAAGTGATTCACAGACAATACTTCATGAATAAATGGTTACAGAAATCCGACATTAACCTGAAACAGTTTTTCAACCTGTTGTACCATTTTTTTGTTTACAACAAACAAGATGACGTGGTCATTTTGTTCAATTACGGTATCGTGGTGCGCAATAATCACGGTGGCCCGGTTTCGCTGTTCAGAGAAGTTTTGTTCTTCGTCTTCCGGTAAGTTCTGGCGATAAATATCACCCGGCGGTAATCCACGCACAATGGCGCCAATGGTTGCTCCTCTGGGTAACCTGATTTCTTCGATCTTGCGACCAACCACCCGGGAGGAGTGGGCATCGCCGTGTGCGACCAGTTCCAATGCTTCAGCTGCCCCTCGCCGCAAGCTATGTACTACGGCGACATCGCCCTGGCGAACATAGGCCAGTAATGAACCGATAGTGACTTGTGCGGGTGAAATGGCGATATCGATTCCGCTGCCCTGCATTAAATCCACATAGATGCTGCGATTGATCAGTGCGATGACTTTGCGTGCGCCCTTGCGCTTGGCCATCAGGGCGGCCATGATATTGTTTTCTTCGTTATCCGTCAGCGCACAGAAAATGTCCATTTCACTGATATTTTCGCTTTCCAGCAGTTCTTCGTCCGTGACATCGCCATGCAGCACCAGAACGTTATGCAGACTTTGGGTGAGTGATTCGCAAACCTTGATGTCTCGTTCGATAATCCTGACCTGATGAGAGTGTTGTAACACTTCGGCCAGACGTTGACCAATTCTGCCACCACCGGCAATCATCACCCGTTTGACAGGTTTGTCCATACGGCGCAATTCGCGCATAACGGCACGAATATTACGGGAAGAAGCAATGAAAAACACTTCATCGTTTTCTTCAACGACTGTGCTGCCTTCGGGGATGATAGGGTGGTTATGGCGAAAAATTGCAGCAACGCGGGTTTCCAGATCGGGAACATGGCGACGCAATTCTGTCAGCTGGCGCCCGACCAATGATCCACCACGGATTGCCTTGACTGCAACCAGGCTGACTTTGCCAAAGGCAAAATCCAGAACTTGCAGTGCGCCTGGGAATTCAATCAGTTTTTCGATGTAATTGGTCAATATCCGCTCCGGACAAATCGCGAAATCGACACAAAAATTATCCTTGGAGAATATATCCGGGTGATCCAGATAATTTACGGTACGGATGCGGGCAATCCGGGTGGGGGTATTAAACAGACTGGCAGCCAGCTTGCAAACAACAAGATTGGTTTCATCGCTACCGGTGAGCGCCAGTACCATGTCAGCGTCTTCCATGCCTGCCTGAATCATGACATCGGGATGTGAGGCACAGCCGACCACTGTGCGTAAATCCAGCCGTTCCTGCAGAGGCGCAAGGCTGCTTCTTGCCTGATCAATAACCGTTATATCGTTCGATTCGCTGACCAGGCTTTCTGCTACCGTTGATCCAACCCGACCTGCTCCCAGGATAACAATTTTCACTAGAAATGCCTGTTTTTATGAAGGTATTATCAAAATTCAATTATGCAGCCATTTCAAGGCAGCAATACGTCGCTCGATTTCTTCTGTGATGCGATGATACCGGGGATCATCGGTACTGCCAAAGCGAGCTTTGAAAGCACTTTCGGACAGATGTTCGGGTAAATCAGACCATTGCGGGATGAGATCGGTATCGCGGATTCCGGACAGGAGAATATTGCGCATTCTGCGTGCAGAGTCCTGGTTGGCCATGGCTTTTTCAGCAAAACGTGTGCCGGAAAGGTCTGCGATGAGGTCATTGAAAGAAAATCCACTGCCTGAGCGTGCATCTTCCAGTTCCTTGTATAAACCGATTGCATTGGATAACAGTGTGTCTGAATAAGCGGTAATGACTGAGGAAGCCATGAAGTGCATGGCAAGATCGCTGCGTCCATCCAGCGTGATATTGATTTTAACCGGATTGGGCCAGTTGGCGGCTTCCGGAATGATCAGTTTGAATGGAACGTGAATGACATGAAAGGCTGTGACCAGGAGTGCTGCCCGAAATTCCTCCAGTACATTCTCCTGCGAGGTATGACGCACGGTTTCCCGCATGATGCGCGCCAGTACTTCCGATAGTGGAACCGGTTGTGAAATTTGCCGATGGTTTTCGTTGAGAAAAAGATGGTAATGCAGCAGTCTGTCCAATGCCTGCTGGTTAAAAAAGGGAAGTTTAAGCGCAGTATGATTGGTGTCATCGCGACCCCATCCTTTCCAGTAGTAAGTAATCGCTACCTCGTTGCGGGAAAATTGCAGTTTTCTGAGCGCATCTATTCCGGTGTGTACATCGGGATTGGCAAATTGCAGCCATATCAGGAATTTTTCGAGCAGGAGAGTAGCGATTACGTCTGGAATATGCAGGTTTCCAATTCTTACCGAGCTGATTTTGGGAAGGTCGTCTGTTTCAGTCAGCGTGGCCTGCAGATTTAAGTAGCCCTCTGTTATTTTCGCGGGAATCGGCAAACTGAACTGAATTTGTGCGGTTTTGTTATGAACGATAGTTTGTGCGTGGCCTTGTCCAAAATGATGCGTCAGGTAATTTAGTGCATTATCAATATCATCTGCCAGGATTCTGATCGTTGCGGATGTGCCGGGAAGAACCTGATAGCGATGAATATCGAGAATATTTTTTGCGCGTGCAATTTGTTCTGGTGTAATCGAGATTGTTCTCGTGATTTTTGGCTGGTTATCTATGGCCAGGTAAGCAATTCCGGCAAGAAAGCCGATCAGAATCAGTAGGCTGATCCCTGTCAGTTTGAGTAATTTCCGCATGCAGTAATAGTGGTTTTATATCGGCTTGTGTGTAATCTGGTTACTGTCTGGTAACCGATTGCCACTTCAAACCGACGTGGTGTTTTATCGCGATGTACTATTATGAATGAAGCGGGAGTATTTCAGATATTGGTTTTTTCTGATGATGCCTGTGAGCGTATAGCATCTGTTGCCGGCTATCTGCCAGACCGGTGTTTATTCTTGTGCTGGAAAATCTTTAAAAACGCTCACGGCTTGGAAACCTCGTATTACCACCAGAATCTGTAGGGTGTGTAATAACCATTGTAAAAAAATGGATACCCATAATAGCCGGGATAGGGGCCATAACGATACCGACTGTTCCAGTACAGATTGTCTTCCCGGTAGCTTAACGGCCAGAGGTGAATGGCTTTGGCTGTGATGAGCGGAATATGTATGGTTTTGTTTCCAACCGTACGTTCGATATTTTCTTTTACCGATCCGGTGACCGTTACTTCAGTTCCCTTGATAAAGATTGCCGGATCCAGGAATTCACTGGTTCTAACAGCAAAGCGTCCTTCTCCAGGCTGATCCGTTTGCGGGTAGCCATGCCGGTTCAGTGGATAGAAAAGCACTTGCATCAGGCTGGAGTCAGCTTCATTTTCTATTTCGATAACCGTGCCTCCCCAGCGAATGGGTGTGTCTTTATAGGCATCTGTATTTTGAGCAATCAGCTGGTAAGGGATATCTGTGGCTGAAAAATTTCTGATATCCGGCGGCATGCTGGTACATGCGCTAAGGAGAAGCACGCTGTATAACAGAAAACATAAGCGGGCATAAGAGTTCATATTTTTCTGCTGACGGTGGTTGGAAGAGAATACCAAGCTAAAAACTACTGATTAGACAAATACTTTATAGCAAGATTCGCTGATTGCCTGATAGAAATTTGCGAAAACAGAATAACTTTGAATTCATCTGATTTTACTGGTTTGCCAATCAGTAAAATAATCAGGCTGCTGTTAGGGTGCTGTCGAATGCTTTGAAATGGATCATTTCAAAATTTCTGTTTAGTGCTGATCAAACCCGTTTATTCCGTTTGATTGAAAGGTATAATACCGCTTCTCATTTTTCCTCTGACTCTGAACCGTCTTGTTTATTCTGTCGAGCTCCTGTTTTCAAGTGTTTTTGTCGGACAACTTCCGCTTATATAAGACTGGGGAATTTCTGGTATGAATCAGTCTTCTGTTCTGGATTTCAGAAGTGGTACCTTCTTCGCGCCAATCCTGGTTCTGTACAGTAACGATATGGAAATGATCAGCCAGCGATTGCAGGAAAAAATTGCGGATGCCCCTGATTTTTTCAAAAATTCCCCCGTACTGTTCGACTTAACTGAGCTCAACGAGCGTGACATAAAAATTGATGTTGCTGCGTTGATAGCGCTCCTTCGTCAGCTGAGTTTTTTTCCTGTCGGGATCAGGGGAGGAGATTCAACCCAGGAAAAGCAGGCGCTGGAATTGACCGTTCCGGTTGATACGGGTCGCAGTCGTGGCGATATTATTTTTGCCAGAACAGAAGTGGAAAAGGATGTTGTTCCGGAAATTCAGATAGCGGCCGGGAAAACAGCTCATACGCCGGCGATGATGATTACTCAGCCGGTACGTTCAGGCCAGCGGGTCTATGCTGCCAGCGATCTGGTGATTCTGGCGCAAGTCAGCGCGGGGGCGGAGATTATGGCTGAGGGTAACATCCATGTTTACAATACGCTAAGAGGGCGTGCTTTGGCAGGTGTGCAGGGAGATATTCAGGCAAGACTTTTTTGTCTGGATCTGCAGGCAGAGCTGGTTTCGATTGCCGGTATTTATAAAACCAGCGAAGACTTAAGGGAGATTTCCGGAAAGAAACCGGTACAGGTTTATTTGCAAAATCAGGCACTGATTATCGAAGAATTAAGCTAAAAACATTTCTGAGAAGGAGATTCAATTGGCAAGAATCATAGTTGTAACATCCGGGAAGGGAGGGGTTGGTAAAACAACGACCAGTGCCGCCATTGCCATGGGGCTGGCGAAAAGAGGACATAAAACAGCCGTCATTGATTTTGACGTTGGCCTGCGCAATCTGGATTTGATCATGGGCTGTGAACGTCGCGTAGTATATGATTTTGTCAATGTTATTAATGGCGAAGCAAATCTTAACCAGGCGTTAATTCGCGACAAGAATTGCAACCAGCTCTATATTCTTCCCGCGTCGCAGACCCGCGACAAGGATGCACTGAATCTGGAAGGAGTGGGCAGGGTGCTGGAGGAGCTTTCCAAGGATTTCAAATATATTGTCTGTGATTCGCCTGCGGGGATTGAAAAGGGGGCTTATCTGTCAATGTACTATGCGGATGATGCGTTTGTTGTGACAAACCCTGAAGTTTCATCCGTCAGGGATTCGGACCGTATGCTGGGAATATTGTCCAGCAAATCGCGTCGGGCCGAGTTGAATATGGAGCCGATCAAAGAGTATTTGCTGTTATCGCGTTATGATCCGGAGCGGGTTGAATCCGGTGAAATGCTGAGTCTGGAAGATGTACAGGAAATTCTGTCGCTGCATTTGCTTGGTGTTATTCCGGAATCCAAGGCAGTATTGAATGCTTCAAACTCGGGCGTTCCAGTCATTCTGGATGAAAAAAGCGATGCGGGACAGGCTTATGCGGATGTAGTGGCGCGTTATCTTGGTGAGAAAAGACCTCTTCGTTTCATCGATAATAAAAAGGGTTTTTTCAGAAAGCTGTTTGGAGGTAAATAATGAGCTTACTGGATTATTTCAGATCGTCTAAATCGAAAACAGCTTCGGTTGCCAAGGAACGGTTGCAGATTCTTGTTGCACATGAGCGTTATTACCGTAACAAGCCATCTTATCTGCCACAGCTGCAGGAAGAATTGATGCAGGTTATCCGGAAATACGTACAAGTAGATCAGGATGCCATATCCGTAAAGTTTGAGCAGGATGATAATCAGGAGACACTGGAGCTGAATATCGTTTTGCCGGATACGCAAAACACTCGGAGTACTCAACAGGATGTGGTTAGAAACGCGCTTTAGGGTACTTCCGGGAATTATTTTTTAGAACCGGATTTTTCAGGATGTTTTTTATTTTCTGAAATTCATCAGAAATTTTTCCGGGAGAGTGGCTGTCAGGTTTCCTGAAATGATTTGTATTGTATTTTTTCACTTTTTTAATTTGCGTATCAGTAGAACCGGATGCAAAAAGTGGATTCTGGGTGTGATTTTAGTTTTGGCCGGCTGTGTCACGCCTGAGACACGTCATGCCGAAATAACGACGATCATTATTCAACCGGAGCATGGACAGGTTGATCTTGCGGGCAAGCCGTTTATACTCACCGGCCGCTTGGTAGTCAATGCCAGGCAGCAGAAGTTTTCCGGTGGAATGCGCTGGCGACATGCAAAAAAACGTGACGAGATTTATTTGTTCTCTCCGCTTGGCCAGGTTGTTGCAGAAATTTTTCGGGATCAGACAGGCGTTCGTCTGACTACTTCCGAACCGGCAGTTTATCAGGCACAAAGTGCAGAATATCTTACCAGCCAGGTTTTAGGCTGGGAGCTGCCCCTCGCCGGTTTGCAATTTTGGGTGCGCGGAGAACATTTTCCAGGCACGGTTGCGGAAAAAGATCTGGATAAAGGTAATCGTGCTGTGGCCATTCGCCAGGACGGGTGGAATATTCTCTATCGAAACTATTATCCGGAACGGCCGGATGTTTCTTCCTTGCCCAAATTGCTGGAATTCAGTCGATCCGGCATAAAGATGAAATTGATTATTGACCAGTGGGGGAAGGGAGATAAAGGTGCTGCTGGAATGAGTGGAGAACAGTCATGACAGCTTTAGTTCCTGTATGGGCTATATGAATACATTTCCAGCTCCGGCAAAACTCAACCTGTTTTTGCATGTTATTGGACGCCGGGATGACGGTTATCATTTGCTGCAGACGGTTTTTCGTTTTGTTGATTATGCAGATCAGCTGAGTTTTGATGTGACCAATGATGGCGTTATCAGTCATGTGAATCCGATTGCCGGGTTGACGGATACGGATGATCTGTGTGTTCGGGCGGCAAAACTGCTCCGGGAAAAATCCGGTAAAGCGATGCTCGGGGTCAGAATTCATCTGGAAAAAAAGATTCCGTTAGGAAGCGGTCTGGGGGGAGGCAGTTCTGATGCAGCAACGACATTGATTGCATTGAACCGGTTATGGGAGATTAACTGGGAAAGAGAGCGTTTAATGGCGCTGGGTCTGGAGCTGGGTGCTGATATTCCGGTGTTTATCTACGGCCAGAATGCGTTTGCCGAAGGTGTGGGCGAGCAACTGGAGAAGGTTGACCTGCCTTGCGCGTGGTACGTCGTTTTGACACCACCCGTTCAGATCGCTACAGCAGCGGTTTTTGCCAGTGAAGAGTTGACACGAAACACGATTCCTATCAAAATGGCGGCCTTTTCCATGGTACAAGGGCATAATGATCTTGAACCGGTTGCGTTACGCTTGCAGCCTGTTATTGCCGAGTGGCTGAACTGGTTGAAAGAACAGCACGAGTCAACGAAGGTGGCTATGAGCGGTTCTGGATCAGGTGTATTTGCGGAATTTTCCTCCGAGCTTGCAGCGCGGGAAGTATTCAGACAATTACCCGATAATATGCGTGGTTTTGTTGCACCGGGGCTTGCAAAACATCCTTTGTCGGATTTTTAGAATATTTTTGGGGAGTCGCCAAGTGGTAAGGCACCGGATTTTGATTCCGGCATTCGCAGGTTCGATCCCTGCCTCCCCAGCCAGATCTCTATAAAGTTGCAGGTATCATGCCAGATGTTGTGTAAGTGGCCAAATCTGTCAGTGTCATCTTTTAAATCAGAAACAGAAGTTATCTATGTCTTATGACAGCCTGATGGTTTTTACCGGAACGGCCAATCCCAAGCTGGCGCATGATGTGGTTAAACACCTGAACATCAATCTGGGGCGTGCGACTGTAGGGCGCTTCAGCGATGGTGAAGTTATGGTGGAGATACTTGAAAACGTCAGAGGTAACGACGTTTTTGTATTGCAATCCACCTGCGCGCCAACCAACGACAGTCTGATGGAGATTCTGGTTATCGTTGACGCACTAAAGCGTGCATCAGCCAGTCGTGTTACCGCAGCAATTCCCTATTTCGGTTACGCACGGCAGGACAGAAGAACCCGTTCTGCACGAGTGCCCATTACAGCCAAAGTTGTAGCAAATATGCTGACCAGCGTTGGTGTTGACCGGGTGTTAACCATGGATCTGCACTCCGATCAGATTCAGGGATTTTTTGATATTCCGGTGGATAACATTTACGGCACGCCGACATTGCTGGGAGATATCTGGAAGCATGATTATCAAAATCTGATAGTGGTTTCTCCCGATGTGGGGGGCGTTGTCAGAGCGCGTCATATGGCCAAACGCCTGGAGTGTGATCTGGCTATTATCGATAAGCGACGCCCCAAGCCAAATGAATCCAAGGTCATGAATATTATCGGTGATGTTAAAGGGCGCACCTGCGTAATTATTGATGACATGGTGGATACGGCAAATACACTGTGTGAGGCAGCCTCAGCACTTAAACGGGAGGGTGCATCCAGCGTGATTGCCTATTCAACGCATGCCGTTTTATCGGGTAAGGCGGTGGAACGCGTACAGAATTCCGATCTGGATAAACTGGTGGTGACGGATACGATTCCCTTAAGGGAAGATGCTAAAAAATGCGATCGTATAGAGCAGTTAAGCGTGGCCAGCTTACTGGGCGAATCCATGCTTAGGGTGAGTAATGAAAGTTCATTGAGCTCGCTATTTATAGAATAAGATAATTTTCAGGCCCGTTCATGGATGAACAGGCTGCTTTCAGGAGAATGGAATGTCAATCGAGATAAGTGCTAACAGTCGCAAAGTACACGGAACCGGTGCAAATCGCCGCTTGCGTACCCAGGGCAGGCTCCCTGGCGTCATTTACGGAGGAGGAGCGGCTACGCAATCAATAGATCTTGATCACAAAGATCTGTATTACAAGCTCAAAACAGAAGCCTTTCATGCATCGATACTTTCAATCAGTGTGGATGGCAAAAAGGAGCAAGTGCTCTTGCGTGATGTGCAAATGCATCCTTTCAAACAGCAGGTATTGCATATTGATTTTCAGCGGGTCAGACAGGATCAGAAGATACATGTAAAAGTGCCATTGCACTTTATCAATGCTGATATCGCACCGGGAGTTAAGTTATCAGGCGGGATGATTAGTCATGTAGTAACTGAAATTGAAATATCCTGTTTGCCTAAGGATTTGCCTGAATCAATCGTAGTAGACCTGTCAGAAATGACAGCCGGCAGTACGATACATACAAGTGATCTGAAATTGCCGGAAAATGTTGAAATTCCTGCCTTGCTGAGAGGGGACAATCAGCCAATCTCCACACTCATCGTACCGCGTGGCGGGGAAACTGCTGAAGAATCTGCCTGATCCTGTCTCATTTCTGTTTGCACGCCAGAGAGTATTTCTCTGGCGCAGCTCTCGTTATTCTGTCATTCATATCTTTTATTCAATCGTTTGTCATTGGGGTTGTATTAAGTTATGGAGCTACCCATAAGACTGGTGGCCGGTCTTGGCAATCCTGGTGAGAAATACGCTGCAACCCGTCATAATGTCGGTTTTGACTGGCTGGATCGTCTGGCTGATACGCAACGAATTTCTTTTGCATTGGAGTCGCGGTTCCAGGGATTATGTGCGCGCATTGCTCGAACAAATGCGGATATCTGGCTGCTTAAACCCCAAACCTACATGAATATCAGCGGTATATCAGTAGGGGCCGTGTGCCGGTATTACAAGATAGCACCTGAGCAGGTGTTGGTGGTCCATGATGAACTGGATTTACAGCCAGGTACTGTCAAATTGAAATCCGGAGGAGGAGCGGGGGGACACAATGGCCTGAAAAGTATCATTGCTGATCTTTCCAGCCAGGCTTTCTGGCGGTTGCGCATTGGCGTGGGGCATCCGGGAGACAGAAATCAGGTGGTGGATTATGTGCTGCGTGCTCCGCGTAAAGAAGAAGCAGTGCTGATTGATGAGGCAATTGATCGCAGCATGCAGGTGTGGCCGCTCATTGCCCAGGGAGATTTTGCGACAGCAATGCAGCAACTGCATACTCGCCAGGAAAACTGACAAAATTATCTTGTCTGTTAAAAAATACTGATGGAACTGATAGCAATTTGCAGGAAATTGATGGAAATCAGGTTATGAGTCTGAAGTGTGGGATCGTTGGTTTGCCTAACGTTGGCAAATCTACCTTGTTTAATGCACTAACCAAAGCAGGCATTGCTGCGGAAAATTATCCATTTTGTACAATTGAACCCAACGTTGGCATCGTTGAAGTGCCTGATTCGCGCCTTGCCGAGCTGAGTAAAATTGTCAATCCGCAGCGCATACAACCCGCCATTGTGGAATTTGTTGATATTGCCGGACTGGTTGCAGGTGCCTCTCGAGGAGAAGGTCTGGGAAATCAGTTCCTTGCAAACATTCGCGAAACAGACGCCATCGTTAATGTCGTGCGTTGTTTTGATGATTCCAATGTTGTGCATGTCACTGGCAAAGTAGATCCGATTGCTGATATTGAAGTTATCTTGACCGAGTTGGCGCTGGCTGATCTTGCTACTGTAGAAAAAGCCATTGTGCGCGATGGTAAAAAAGCGAAATCCGGTGATAAAGAAGCGGTCAGATTGGTTACAGCGCTCGAAAAACTGGTGCAGCATCTCAATCAGGGCCAGCCGGCGCGCACCTTTCCACTTTCAGACGAAGAACGGGAAATTATCAGACCGTTATGCCTGTTAACGATCAAGCCGGCTATGTACGTTGGCAACGTGCTGGAGGATGGATTTGAAAATAATCTACATCTTGATCGACTGCGTGAATATGCAGCAAAGGAAAACGCTCCGGTTGTAGCGCTGTGTGCCAAAATTGAAGCCGAGCTGGCCGACCTTGACGAAGCAGATAAAAAAGAATTTCTGGCCGATCTCGGGTTGGAGGAACCGGGCCTTAATCGCCTGATTCGAGCCGGTTACGATCTGCTTGGGCTGCAAACCTATTTTACCGCTGGTGTAAAAGAAGTGCGCGCTTGGACCATCCACCAAGGCGATACTGCGCCACAGGCAGCCGGAGTTATCCACACCGATTTTGAAAAAGGTTTTATCCGGGCACAAACTATCTCATATGCTGATTTTATTGCCTGCGGGGGAGAGGCAGGGGCAAAGGAAAAAGGAAAAATGCGTGTAGAAGGCAAGGATTACATTGTTCAGGATGGTGATGTAATGAATTTTTTGTTTAACGTCTGACCCACACAAACCCTTTCTAGAGCTTTCTTTGCATTTCTTTTGCTTGGGAAAATGACGGTAAGCCAGCGTAAATAAAGGGTTCTGCATGTTCATGTAATCTCATGAAATGACCTGAGCTTGCTACGCTGGTGTATACGAAGATTGGACGCGGCGACAGAAGGTGTATATGATCCTTCTGTCGTCCCTCATTGCCGATCCCGTGACACCGTGTTTACAGATGCCCACTGCCGTGCTGCCAAACCGAAGGAGCAGCTCTACCGCCTGAATGACCTTCGCGGTCTCTACCTCGAAGTCAAACCCAATGGCGTCAAGGCTTGGCGCTACCGCTTCAAACTTGCGGGCAAGGGGTCATGTTCGCGCTGGGCGACTACCCCGCCGTCAGCCTTGCCGAAGCGCGGGACAAGTGCGAGGAAGCGCGGAAGCTGGTCAAGCAGGGCATCAACCCCGTCCAGCACCGGCAGCTTGAGCGCCTCAAGCGCGAACAGGATTCCGCCAATACCTTCGAGGCCGTCGCCAAAGAGTGGCTGGCTCTGCGGGACTGGGAAGACATCACCAAGAAACGCCGCCTGGACATGCTGGAGCGGGTGGTCTTTCCCAGCATCGGCAAGCTCCCGGTGCGCGACATCACCCCGGCGCACGTTCTCGACATCCTCACCAAGACCGTGAAGCGCGGTGCGCCGACCGTCGCCGCCGAAGCGAAACGCACCATGTCCGGCATCTTCGAGTTGGCCGTTGCCACCTTGCGGGCAGACAACGATCCCGTCTGGCCCGTCCGCAAGGCGTTGCCCGCCAACAAGACGCAACACAAGACGGCTCTGACCGCTGTGCAGATCGGCAAGCTGCTTAACGACTTCGACAACCACCGCTGCGGCTATCAGGTCAATTTCTGCATCCAGTTGATGTGGTGGACACTGGCGCGTCCCAGCGAAGCGGCAGAGGCGGAATGGGCTGAATTCGATCTTGATGCGGCGCTTTGGACGATTCCAGCCCGACGCATGAAGGCCCGCCGCGAGCATGTGATGCCACTGCCAACGCAGGCCGTAGAGATGCTGCGCCGCCTGCACGCCATCAGCGGCGACCGGTCGCACCTCTTTCCCGGCAGGGATGACCGCAACAGACCGATGTCGGTGCATTCGATCCGGCAGGCGCTCAAGGTACTGGGCTGGAGTGGCACCTACAGCCCGCATGGCACCAGAACCACGGGCAGCACCCGGCTGAACGAAATGGGCTATCGCCCGGATGCCATTGAAGCGCAGCTTGCCCACGCGGAACCCAACTCGGTGCGCCGCACCTACAACCATGCCACTTACCTCGAAGAGCGGTGGGGCATGATGCAGGCGTGGGCGGACAAGCTCGAACTCTGGAAGCGGGAGACAGCCAATGACAAAGGCTGATGAGCGGCATCAGTTCCGCTTCGCACTGGTGAAGGACATCTTGCGCTGTGAGTCGGTCAGGAAACTACCACATGACCACAAAAAGCTGCTTTTCCGGTGGCTGGCGAATGGCTGGAGCATCACCGACACCCCGCCTGATACATCGCGTATCCGGGCGCTTGAAAAGGCTGCGTCCGATGCGCGTCGGCTGCGGGCTGCGCTTGGCCGTCTCGATGCGAAGGACGCCGCCAGCCTGGACTTCAACTACAGCCAGACCATCCCGCTCTCAACCCGCCTGGACGCACTGGAGGAACTAGCCAATGATGCCGATACGCTGGCCCGTGTCATCAAGGGAGAACAGGTGGATATCGTGCGGCTGCGGAAACGGCGGACGGCGAAAAGCATTGCCAACACGTTTTCCATGTTCGGAATCCCGTTTAGCACGCGCAATGACTGGGATGTGGATGAGCGCAATGTGACGACTGCCATGCGCTGCGTGATGTTCGCCATGCTGGAAGCCGATGCGAAGAAACTGCATTGGGGCACAGCCGCCGCCATCGTCAAGCTGGGCTTTCAGATGCTGACCGATCCTGACGAAGAGAAAGTGGTGTTTTCAGAAGGGAAAATACCAGTTACGGCAGGGGATGCTGAGAACTTCCGACTTTTCCTGCGTGAAATGCCTGAGTTCAACGGCATCAAGCTGGTGGAGTAGCGAAAAGGCTTCCCCCAAGTCTTTCGCCAGGACTATCATCTAAAAAATCCGCATATAGAGAAGCGCAATTTCGATGCATATACGTGTGCAAACTTACCGCGATAAAAGCGGAAACACACGACAGGGAAAATCAATCTCCCTGCTACGCTACGCCTATGACCGTGAGAAAAAGTGTTCCAGGCAGATTGTGCTAGGGACTGTGGATCGCTGGGCAACGTCACTGCCGCTTGACATTGAAGCCATCCTGACTGACGCCGAGCGTGAAGAGTTCAGGGAGTGGATGGCCGAGAGAGACCAGCAGCTTGCTGAGTACAAGCAAAAAAAACACTTGCTGCACGCTGCCGAGCACATGGGGTGGGCGGCAAAAGTACTGGCTGCTGGAGTGGAGCCAGTCCGGCCTGAGCGG
>JACTML010000111.1:13925-14429 GCA_014584635.1 Nitrosomonas eutropha
GATGTGCTGGCGAAGGCGCTGGAGAAGGCTGGGCACCCAAGGCCAAGCCGAGCGCGAGGGCGTCCGTCGAAGAGCGAAACGCCGACGCCGGATGATCTTGTTGCCAGCCCTTACGACGATCCGATGCTGGCTGCCGAGCAGGAAGAGATGTATGAGCGGATGGCGGCGCTACCAAAATTCAATGGCTAGAACTCATACTTCTCCTTTCGTTGGATGAAGGCGTCACGTCCGCCTTCCAATATGCTAGCCACCTGATCTCGGATCACAGGAACGTCAATTGAGCCTTGTGCTTCCAGGCCGAGACGCCCATGATTTTCCGCGGCTGTGAATACGCCTATCCACTCGGCATCACCGAACACTGGGATGTTGGCGTAACAAAATGTCCGGAAGTATTAGATCAGAACAAAATTTAAGAAACTTGTTCATGCACTAAATAAGCGCTATATTTACGCATAAATGACGCTTATTTATCAACAGGAAAAATATGGCAAACGATAAAGAAAC
>JACTML010000063.1 GCA_014584635.1 Nitrosomonas eutropha
GGGGTAATCCGCAAAAAATCATCCCCGGATTCCACCTGTGCACCCAGTTTGCGAAGCTCTGTTGACATTGCCGCAATTCTATCCGTTTCCTTGACTCGCCAGCTTGCTATATTTCTGAGCGTCGTCGTCCCTTGCGCAAACAGTGCTGCAACAGCCAACGTCATAGCGGCATCAGGAATATGATTGCAATCGTAATCAATTGCTTTCAAAATCCTGGTGTTAAATTCGTGCGCCGGCGCACTGGACTCTATCCAGTCACGCCCCATTCTGATCTGGGCACCCATTGCTTCAAGCGCCTCAACAAAACGAATATCTCCCTGACAACTATCACGCCCCACACCATCAACACGCACCACACCGCCCGCTATTGCTCCGGCAGCAAGAAAATAGGAAGCAGACGAAGCATCTCCTTCAACCGCAATTTCCCCGGGACTGCGATAAATCCGATCTCCCGGCAAAACAAAACGTTGCCAGCTCTCCCGCTCAACCTGTACACCAAAATGCGCCATTTGTGCGATGGTAAGTGCTACGTAAGGCTGCGAGATAAGCGTACCGTTGACAATGATAGTTGCTGATTCATTAATCAGGGGTAACGCCATCAGTAATCCACTGAGAAACTGACTGGAAATATTTCCATTAATGGAAATATCAGCTGGATGGATAACAGCCGGGTGAATTTCCAGTGGCGGAAAACGCTCTTGCTCAAGATAGGTAATCACCGCCCCAATCTGACGCAACGCATCCACCAGATCACCAATTGGGCGTTCATGCATACGCGATACACCGGAAAGGCGATAATGCCCGCGCATCAATGACAATACAGCAGTCAACGGGCGAAAGGCTGTTCCGGCATTTCCCAGAAACAGATCCGCCTCCTTTACAGGAAACGTTCCACCACAACCCGTTATCTGATACCTGCCTTCATCGATACGTGTAACGGCTACTCCAAGCGCTTTCAGCGAATCCATCATTCGCTCGGTGTCATCAGATTCAAGCAGATTGCTAGCCGTTGTGGTGCCTTCAGCAAGCGCGGATAACAGAAGAATGCGATTGGAAATACTTTTTGAACCTGGCAAACGCACCGTGCCTGCCGCACACCTGACCAGAGGAAGATCAAGCCATTCCATGATTAACGATCCCCCATGAGCAAAGAGAAAAATCAATCAGAATACAATGGTTTTTTTTCATTTGTTCAATCGTAATTGATCCGGTTTTGCAAACCACTTTCAAATCGGGCAAATGCACATTAAAGTGATATTTCTGTTTTCAACAGTTTCCCGGGAACCTCTGTTGCGTGGGTCTGTCTGCCAGACAATAACGTACTCGCCCTGTTAAGAACATTAATGGAATCGGCTCTACTAAAGCTACTTAAGATCAAATACAATAGACCTCTTTTTTTATTAATAGCTTTATTCATATCCAACGAGGTTGACTAATGGAAGAAACCGCACCGATAGCCACTTTGCTTTATTCGATAGTAGCCTTCCCGATTGCTTTTATGATTCTCTACTGGGTTAAAGTTCGCAAAGACCGGCATCGCAATGAATCAGGAGAAATGGAATACAAAAGCCTGGGACACGCATTATCCTTTTTCGTGGTTGAAGGTATTGCGCTGATAGGCAGCCTGTCTATTCTTATTACTGCCATCTCAGGTATCGTGCGTTACATTATTACTATCTATTACAAGTAACCTGCTGCTTATTCCGGAAATACGAAAACTTGCCGGCCAGGTTAAGAGGCCGCTTTACCGGTTTCCGGAACAGCATCAGCACGCTTATTCCTGGCTTTCTTCTGCTCGAATTCGAACCCGATCCTGCCTTCCGGCCCCACAACCAGATAAGCTGAGAAAGGCCGTCCCTTCTTGGAAATAAATCCTGTCAGCAAATCAGTTTTGCCTGTTTGAAGCAGTTTGACCACTTGCTCTACTTCAATCGAACGACTCAAAATAATTTTACCGGTTCTAAAGCTGCAGGCAGGACTTGGCCCCACAGCTTTCTCACAAACGTAAAATAATTTGTGCTCATATACAGGATGACTACACTGAGGACATTTTCCAAGTGCCTGTTGTGCTGAAAAGTCAACAGCCTCTTCTGCCTGGGAAGCTTCATTGCCAAAGTCAAACCTCATTTCATAATCATCTGTCAGTCTGACAAGTGCATTAAACGCACGCCCCATCTTGCTGCGAAAACCTGATAAGGGACCAACTTCATGAGTGGAAATCAGGGTCTCCATCTCATTTATCTCAAACTGCCGTCCTGCCAGAATCTTCCACAATGCAAAATCACACTTCTGACATTGAAATTTCTTGTACGTCTCTTTTATTACATCGCCACACTTGGGACAAGGCACTTGAAGTGTTGCAAAATCCCCATCAATTGTCTTGCCCCGGTGATTTTTAGCCTGTTCGACAATATGACGGGTCATTGTGGCGATCTTCTCCATAAAGACATCCCGCTTCAGCTGACCCTGCTCAATCTGACGCAACTTGAATTCCCAATCTCCGGTCAGTTCAGGTGAAATCAGCTCAGGAACCTTAATCCCTCGTAACAAAGTCACCAGCGAAAATGCTTTGGCTGTCGGCTGCAATTCCCTTCCCGAACGCTCAATATAATTTTCGTGAATCAGGCCCTCGATAATGGCTGCACGTGTGGCAGGCGTGCCCAATCCTTTGGCACTCATGGCTGCGCGCAACTCCTCATCTTCCACCAGTTTTCCGGCGCCTTCCATTGCCGACAGCAATGTGGATTCGTTATATCTGGCAGGTGGACGCGTTTGATTGGCAATTACAGTAACCTCCCGCGCCAGAACTGCTTCATTTGGTGTTACGGGTACCAGCACTGAATCTTCCTGCCCCTGGGCAGATTCCACCTTGCCGTAAACAGCCTGCCAGCCAGCATGCACTAGAACCTTGCCTTCTGTTTTAAAAGGCTCGTCTTGCACTCTTGTAATACGAGTCGTAATCAGAAATTCAGCTGCCGGATAAAAAATTGCAAGAAACCGCTTGGTCACCAGATCGTAAAGCTTTTCTTCCGCTTCATTCAGTTTTTTTGGAACAAGCGCTGTAGGTATGATCGCAAAGTGATCTGAAACCTTTGCATTATTAAAGATTCGCTTATTTGGTTTTACCCAGCCCGACTCCAGAATATGATCCGCAAACTGACCATAATGCGACCCCTTCATCTCTTGCAGTATATCCCTGACGGTTTCCGGATAATCCTCAGGAAGTGCGCGTGAATCAGTACGCGGATAGGTCAGCACCTTGTGCTTTTCATACAGGGCCTGTGCAAGCCCCAAGGTTGTTTTGGCAGAAAAACCAAAACGGCTGTTCGCATCCCGCTGCAAACTGGTCAAATCATACAGTAAGGGGCAGTTTTCCCTGGTGGGCTTACTTTCTTCAGAGACAATCCCTGTTTGGTCATGACATTTATCCCGGATCGCCTCAGCTTTGGCATGATCCCACACCCGATCCGCTCTGCCTTCAGGATCATCCTTGCGCTTGCTAAAGTTTTCGTCAAACCACTTTCCCTTGTAAGAACCATTTTCTGCCTGAAAGACAGCGTGAATTTCCCAGTAATCCCTGGCCACAAATTTTTTAATCGCTTCTTCACGCTCAACCAGTATGGCCAGTGTAGGTGTCTGTACGCGCCCGACTGTGGTTTTATGAAACCCGCCTTCCTGTGAATTAAACGCTGTCATGACACGTGTGCCATTAATACCGACCAGCCAATCTGCTTCGGAGCGACTGACCGCCGCATCTGCCAGGGGCTGAACTGCATCGTCTTCCAGCAGATTTGTGAAAGCTTCCCGTATGGCCACAGGCGTCATGGATTGCAGCCACAAACGCTCAATTGGCTTTTTACTGCCGGTATGACGCACGATATAGCGAAAAATCAGCTCTCCCTCACGTCCCGCATCGCATGCATTGATCAGCGCATCCACATCTTTGCGTTTAATCAGCTTGCTCAGCAGTTTGAGACGATCCACTGTTTTTTCGATCGGGGCGAGATCAAAGCGCGGAGGAATAACAGGCAGGTGGTCAAAACTCCATTTTCCCCGTTTGACTTCATATTCCTCCGGAACAATCAGCTCCAGCAAATGGCCGATTGCAGAAGATAAAACATATTCATCGCTTTCGAAATAATCACCCTGTTTGGTGAATCCGCCCAGGGCGCGTGCTATATCATTAGCAACAGAAGGTTTCTCGGCGATAATTAATTTTTTACTCATAAGATACTTGTTAACTGCAACAGATACGATGAACAACTGACACACGGGCTACGTCAGCTGATCAAATCATCCGGTTTCCTGTCTGCCAGTCATGAGTAGCTTTAACGAAAAGAGTGCCTGCAAGATCTCAGTGCTGCTGATGAGAATCACTGACCACAAACAGTTTTTCAATCGTGCTGTTATCTGCCACCTGATTCTGAATCCAGAGATCAAACAACACAACCAGCTTTATCTTCTCCACACTGGAAGTATCGCCATCCATGCGAATAACACGATCAATCAGCAATTCACGCTGCAGGGAATTAATGATGCCGGCCTGTTCAAGAAAGAAAATGAAACCACGCCCTTCTGTATCAATAATTTCCGTTTCTTCTTTTGTGAAACAGCGTATTGAATCACTTTCAGCCAGCCTGGCCAGATAGCCTTCCGTTTCATGATGAGAAAATTCTGACAGCCAATCGAGTGCCAATGTAATTTCCTCGTTATCAAATCCGGCCATGGCCAGTTTCCGGGTCAATGTCGCCGGATCCGGACAATTTCCGGCATCAAAGTAATTTTCAAACAAATAAACAAGAACATCGAACATGGTTCGCCCCGCAACTTCAAATAAAGATCATTGCAAGATACTGACAATGAGGTTATCAATTATCCGGGAACTAGCGAATACGCTGATACTTTCCACCAGGAAGACTGCCAATCCTGCCTTCCAGTTCCAAAGTCAATAGCATGGCGGATACCACTTCAACCGTCAAGCCACTGCGCGCACAAAGCGAATCAATATCGACAGAATCGTAGTCAAAATACATCAGTAATCCGGCATCATCAATACAGTCACCATCTGCGCGATCACTCGCTTCATTACGCTCAATCGAAGCAGCCTCAACTGGCTGATCAGGCTGATGATTCAGTTCATCCAGAATATCCTGAATATTTTCAACCAGTTTTGCACCTTGCTTGATCAGTGCATGGCACCCTTTCGACAAAGGAGAATGAATAGAACCGGGAATCGCCATTACATCACGCCCCTGCTCAAGCGCCAATCTGGCGGTTATGAGTGACCCGCTGTACAACGTTGCTTCCACAACCAGACAGGCATGACACATGCCGCTGATAATGCGGTTCCTGCGTGGAAAATTTTTGCTCATGGCCGGCATCCCCAGAGGAAATTCTGAAATCAGGGCGCCTTCAGCTGCCAATTTATGAGCGAGCTCACGATTTCTGGAAGGATAGACCAGATCAAGTCCGGTACCGACAATAGCCATGCTGGAAGATGTGCCGCGCAATCCGCCCTGATGAGCAGCAGCATCAATCCCCTGTGCCAGACCGCTGATTACACAAAACCCAGCGTTACTGGCAGCCTCGGCAAAAGCGTCGGCGTTGGCCATTCCCTGCGGGGTGGCGTTGCGACTGCCCACTATTGCCAGCGCCGGCTGCATCAGGAATCTTCGCTGACCTTTGAAATAAAGAATGGGAGGAGGATCAGGAATATTGAGTAAAAGTTTCGGGTAATCCGAATCCGCCAGTGTAACCAGTGAATTAAGCGGATCTTTCAGCCATTCAATGGTTCTGGAAAATTTATCCTCATTCACCTTGCGCTGAAAAATATTAGCAGCAATCGTCTTCTTTACAACCCCTTCAAGTGCATGCTGATTTGCAGCAAGCACCTCAGCCGGATCACCAAAAGCAACCAGCAAATGACGTAATGCACTGCCTCCAACCCCTTCTGTCAGCCCAAGGCGTAGCCAAGATTCAATATCCTGGTCAATCTGCATAAAAAACTTACCCCGATGACAACCCTGAACAGCCTCAACATTCCAAAGGCTATATTTTTAAACGATAAAATCAACACGGGGCGAGTATAGTAATTTTACCCCGCCTTGTCAGGGAGTTTTCACCGCATCCGTCACTTTGATTACCTGGGTGCTTTGCATAATCAGTGCGTAGGAAACCGTATCAAATACCCGAAAAACCATTGCCAGACCTACTCGCTCATCAGGCAGGCTGATCTGTTTCCCTTCATGGGACCGAATATCATTTTCATGATAAACGGCCAGTACATGGCCAGGTTCAATCCCGCTGTTACTGCCCAAGTTAAGCGTAACAATCATATTTTCGCCAATTTCATTTACTCCGCCATAAACTGAAATAATTCGCCCTGCCACAGAAAAATCAGGGGCATGCGGCAAATAATTATCAATTTCTTCTGCTGAAAGCGGAAGCAGGCGATCTCCCTTCAGGATTTCCTGTACTGAGCGGGTGACTCTGGCAGTACTGATTGCCGCAAAATCAGTAATTTCGACAGTTCCCAGGTAGACCGCTTCATAACCCAGGATCCGGTTATTCTGATCAGGATCAGTCAGTGCCTTTCCACTACGAAACACCTGCCAGATCGCGCCCTGATCAACAGGCAGATCACGGATATAGATTTTATCTCCTGTACTTAAAATCACCCGGTCGTCGCTCGATCCGAGAACAACAGGCGCCTTATCCAGCTTGCCCTTTTCAATTACCAGTGGCTGATCCAAAAAAGGTTCAATTTTCTCAGCCGGAATACTGGGAATAGCCTGCATCGCTGATTCCTCGACACGAACCCGGGGGGAAAGCCGGACAGTTCCTTTTTCATCTGCCATTCTCAGGCGCCTGCCATGTACAGTATCCTCTGCGATAATAATATCGCCCGGATAAATCCGGTGTGGATTCCTGATCTGCTCACGATTCATCTGCCAGATTTCAGGCCAGCGCCACGGCTCTCTGAGAAAACGGGAAGCAATCCCCCAAAGCGTATCACCGGGCACAACCTGATAGTGTTCAGGTGCATCCCCTCGTAATTTGGTGTCACCGGCCGCAGAAGACAGCCCGGAAAACAGGCCGATAAACAAAATCACGGATATAATTGTCAAAGTACGCATAAAGGCTCTTCATCTCCATCAAAGTACGTGGAAAAGCAAAACTGTTTATCTTCTCCGAACAGATCACAGAATCACCAGATCGGACACAACAGCAGGTCAGTCATAATTTGACCAATGCACAATAATAGAGCCTTACTCTAAAATTCCAGTATTTGAACTATGCAAATTTGTCATGGCAATTCTGAACATACTTCGCTATCCCGATGAACGGTTGCACAAGATTGCAGCAGCCGTTCCATCCATTACCCAGGAAATACGCACACTGGTCAACGATATGGCTGAAACCATGTACGCCGCTGCAGGTGTCGGCCTGGCTGCCACCCAGGTAGATGTCCATAAGCGGATCGTCGTTATTGATACTTCTGAAACGCGCGACGAACTGCTGGTTTTAATCAACCCGGAAATCATCGCAAGCGCCGGACAATCCGAAACACAGGAGGGCTGCCTTTCTGTGCCCGGTATTTTTGACAAGGTTTTTCGCGCTGAGCAGGTTACTGTCCGGGCAACGGATATTGACGGAAAGTTATTTGAAATGGATGCCACCGGATTGCTCGCTGTCTGTATTCAACATGAAATGGATCATCTTATCGGCAAAGTATTTGTTGAATACCTGTCACCCTTCAAGCAATCCCGCATTCTCAGCAAACTAAAAAAACAGCTGCGTAAACAAACTGCCTGATACAAGCATGAAAATCATCTTTGCAGGCACACCTGTTTTTGCAGCAAAAGCCCTGGAAGCAATCCAGCAAGCAGGATTCGATATTGTTCTGGTACTGACCCAGCCGGATCGACCCGCCGGGCGCGGCATGAAGCTGCAGCCAAGTCCAGTCAAACTACTGGCTCAACAATACAATATTCCGTTGCTGCAACCGGAAACACTAAAATCATCAGTAATACAAACCCAGCTGGCAACCTTTAAACCGGATGTAATGGTCGTTGCTGCTTACGGGTTAATATTGCCGGAAGCGGTATTAGCCCTCCCTGCTCACGGCTGCATTAATATTCATGCATCCCTTCTGCCACGCTGGCGTGGCGCCGCCCCCATTCAACGCGCCCTTTTGCAGGGTGATACAGAAACCGGGATCTCCATCATGCAAATGGATCAGGGGCTGGATACCGGAGCTGTTTTGCTGAAACGCACACTTCCTGTTGAGCTGCATGACACCACAGCCACCCTGCATGACAAACTGGCTGATCTGGGTGGCCGATGCATTGTGGAAGCCCTGACATTACTGGATCAGGACACATTAACTGCTGCCGAGCCACAAAATGATGCGAAAACCTGTTATGCAGCAAAAATCAGCAAAGCTGAGGCTGAAATTGACTGGACACATGACGCCACCCATATTGACCGGATGGTGCGGGCATTTAACCCGCATCCCGGTGCATTCACCAGTCTGCAGGGACACATGATCAAATTGTGGCAATCCCGTATCGTGAATTGCAGCGATACTCATCAGGCAGGAGAAATTATCACCGCCGATCACAATGGAATCGTTGTGGCATGCGGGCAAGATGCCTTATCCATTAGCATTCTGCAAAAAGCAGGCGGCAAGAAACTGACCGCCGCACAATTCCTCGCCGGCCATCCTTTACAATCCGGGGAACGTTTCCGGAAAAGCACGGCGAACCATCAGGATAGTGTCGAAGGATGATCGAAGTTCAGTTACTTGCCGTACAGACAATCGGTGAAGTTCTGGCTGGCGCCAATCTGAACGAAGTATTACGTAATATCTGGCAAAGCAACCCGCGTCTGACACCGCAGCAGCGCGGTGCCATTCAGGATATTGCCTACGGCACGCTTCGTCATTACGGACAGCTGGATGCCATTCTCCTTAAACTGCTGAACAAGCCGGCACAGGATAAATCGCTCCACTATCTGCTGGCAATCGCGCTCTACCAGCTTTGTTACAGCAAAGCTCCGGTGCATGCCATTGTCGATCACGCCGTATCCTCCTCCCGCAAAATCACACGCAACCCTGCTGTAGCGGGATTGATCAATGCCGTCTTGCGTAACTTTATCCGTCAGCGTACCTCGCTGCTTGATCAGGTCAGGACGAATGAGGTCGCCCGTTATTCTTATCCGCAATGGTGGATTGACAAGCTACGTCAGCAATATCCACAGGATTATCAGACCATTCTGCTGGCAGGCAACGAGCATCCCGCCATGATTGTGCGCGTCAATTCGTCACGTATTCCGGTCAGCCACTACCAGGATATGCTGGAAACCCAGGGTATTCATTCCGAATGGCTGTGGGACAACGCCTTGCAGCTGGCCAAACCAGTCGCCGTAGAAAAATTACCCGGATTTACCGAAGGACTGGTCACCGTACAGGATGCCGGCGCACAATTTGCTGCCCCTCTGCTGGATGTCAAAACAGGGATGCGCGTGCTGGATGCCTGCGCTGCGCCTGGCGGAAAAAGCACCCACCTTGCAGAGTTGACTGAAAATATCGAGCTCACGGTGCTGGACAAACATCAAGATCGGCTCGCCAGGCTGACAGAAAATTTTTCCCGCCTGAAAATAACGGATTATCAACTGGCCTGTGGTGATGCAACGGATCCGGCGCAATGGTGGGATGGCCGATTATATGATCGAATTCTGGCTGACGTTCCGTGTTCCGCTTCCGGGGTCGTCAATCGTCATCCGGATATCAAGTGGCTCAGAAGACCGGGTGACATAGCCAGCTTTGCGCAGGTGCAAACAACCATACTCAATGCGCTATGGCCATTGCTGCAGCGAGGAGGAAACCTGCTGTATGTTACCTGTTCGGTATTCAGCGAAGAAAACAACCAGATTGCTGAAAAATTTCTGTCAACCCATCAGGATGCCAGCAGGCTGCCCTGTGTCTACCAGGAAATCGGCGATGGTCAGCTACTGCCCGGATCGCATCACGACGGTTTTTTTTACGCCCTGTTCCGTAAAAACTGACATGCACGCTGCCATAAAAAATTTCCGGCTCAATCTCTTGTTCCTGTTGCTGATCGCATTGTTTTCATCAGCCACGTTCGCTGCCAAAGGATACATAGAAATCGAATCCTTCCAGCTTAAGAAAGCAGATGAAAACTTTTACATTGCTGTACAGGCTGACATTGGTTTGAGCAAGGCAATGAAGCAAGCCCTGAGAAAAGGGGTTGATCTTTACTTTGTCACCCGTCTTTTGGTCACGAAGCCACGGTGGTACTGGCTGGATGAAGAAGTCGCCCGTGGCAAAGAAAGAACCGAGCTCAGCTATCAAGCGCTAACCAGACAATACCGTCTGCTTCAGAACGGCCAATCGCAAAACTTCTCCACGCTTAAGGCTGCACTATACGCACTGGGACACCAGCCGGACCTTTTGATAAAAGAGCACACGCCTCTTCGTCCTGATATTCCCTATACCGCAGTTTTACAAATATGGCTGGATGTTTCACGGCTATCCAAACCATTTCAACTGGAGTGGCTGGACACCCAGGACTGGAATCTCAGCTCCGAAAAGAAAGTCTGGCAAACCACATTCCCCCCCGCCGCGGAAACCACCAGCGAATCTGACGATCATTAGGATCCGTTTATGAAATACGTTATTTTCATTATTGCCGGATTAAGCGCCATCATGCTCTACCTGCTGGCCTCAGCCGGAGCCAACACCGAGTTTTTTGAACGTCATTACCGTTGGCTGATTGTCAGTATCGCGACGTTCCTGCTACTCTTGGTTGGCATCGTTGCTTTTCTTCTCGGACGACTGCGACGCAAACTCAGAACGGGTACATTTGGTTCAAAGCTGGCCCTGCGACTCCTGATGGTTTTTTCTCTGATGGCCATTTTGCCCGGCGCGCTGGTATATGGTATCTCGGTACAATTTCTGGAAAAAAGTATTGAATCCTGGTTTGATGTCAAAGTTGATCGCGCCCTGGAAGGCGGGTTGACGCTGGGACAAACCGTACTGGACAACCTGCTGGACGAACTGCAGAAAAAAGCGCGCGCCGCCGCAATTGATCTGGCAGAGCCGTCATCATTCCCGCTAACCGTTCTCAATCAGCTGCTGATTCAATCACAGATACAGGAAGCCACCCTGTTTAACCAGGAAGGAAAAGTGATCGCCTTCACCGGGCTGGATGATCACATACTGTTTCCCGAGATTCCCAACACAGAAGCAATGCGCCGGATTCGCATGCAAAAAGCCTACAGCGCAGTTGAAACACTCGCCAACAATACGCTGTACCTGCGCGTACTCGTTCCAGTCAATGTACTGAGCGCCAGCGAGGATATCCGGGTGCTGCAGATATTACAGCCTGTTCCGCAATCCATTGCACACAACGCAGAAATCGTCCAGGCCGGCTTTAGCGATTACCAGGAATTAATGCTGGCACGTCAGGGATTAACCCGGTTGTACAGCATAACTTTGACGCTGGCCTTGCTGCTTGCCCTGTTTTCTGCATTGGCAAGCGCATTTCTGATCAGCGAGAAATTGAGCGCGCCACTGGGATCACTGGCAGAAGGAACGCGCGCCGTGGCGCAGGGTGATTTCAGCCGACGGCAGCAAATTCACAGCAGCGATGAATTTGGCATTCTGACCGAATCATTCAATCTCATGACCGAGCAACTGGAAAGTGCGCGCACCATTGCACAACAGCATCAGCAGGAAATTGAAAACGCACGCGCTTATCTTGAGAACATTCTGGCCAATTTATCATCCGGCGTTATTGTTTTCGATAAGGCATTAAGAATACGCGCAGTCAATCAGAGTGCGGAACAAATACTGCAAATTCCACTGGCCAATTCCGAAGGATTAACCATCGAAGAATACGCCAAACGGGAAGCAGGTTTGCGATTACTGGCCGGAGAAATAAGGAACGGTTTCGATTCCGAAGAGGTAGGCGAATGGCAACGGCAGGTACTGCATTTCAACGCTGACAAAGAACAGATACTGCTTTTGCGGGGTTCGCGTTTGCCTCAGTCATCCGGCGGCGGGGGTGTGGTGGTGTTCGATGACATCACCAGCCTGTTGCAAGTCCAGCGTACGGTAGCATGGGGAGAAGTGGCGCGACGCCTTGCCCATGAGATTAAAAATCCGCTTACTCCGATTCAGCTATCCGCCGAACGCTTGCAACACAAGCTGATCAGCAAGCTCGATGAAGCGGACGCCAGGATACTGAAGCGCTCCACCGAAACAATTGTAAATCAGGTTGAAGCTCTGAAAAAAATGGTGAACGAGTTTCGGGAATACGCACGGGTACCCGAGCCGGAGTTATACCAGGTGGATATCAACCGGCTGGTACGAGAAGTGCTTGCCCTTTACCAGACGGCCGACAACCCGGAAAGTGAATCGCCACTGCCGCCAATTACAACAGAACTGGCGGGTGAACTTTCTCCAGTCAAAGGAGATCCGGCAAGGCTGCGCCAGGTTATCCACAATTTACTGCAAAATGCACAGGATGCACTGGCCAATACCAACGAAGCTGCTATTACTGTGCAGACCAGATCAGTCAATAACGGGATTGAACTTTGTGTCACCGATAACGGCAAGGGGTTTCCGGAACAAGTCAAAGCACATGTATTTGAACCTTACGTCACGACCAAAGCAAGAGGTACCGGACTCGGCCTGCCCATCGTCAAGAAAATCGTGGATGAGCACGGTGGCACTATAAAAATACAGAACATCCAACCTCATGGTGCACAAATTTTAATCACGCTACCTGTGTTTCATCACAATCATCCACCCGCCTCACCCGAGGTGATTCATGTCTGAGCCCGATGACAAAACAAATCTGCAGCATTTTTAAAATATTCCAGCATTCAGTTGCATGGGGATAAAACACAACGGCAAAGTATATTCATACAGCTAAATGAAACAGTAATGCGCCATACCATAATTTACCGAAAAAACCACTTTGCACTCATAAAACATGCAGGGCACAATAATGGAGACGGTCACTTTGTCGAAAACACTTCAAACTCTGAAATGGAAACCCGGATCAGATTCACTCCGTGCTTTCACAAACACAAACCAGGATAGACACCATCCCAAAAAATGAATCCCCGTACTCCAGCCATATAAAAGGACAGGAATAACATGACAAATAACACTATTCTCGTTGTAGATGACGAGCTGGGAATACGCGAATTGTTATCCGAAATACTTGGCGACGAAGGTTATAGCGTTGCGCTGGCAGAAAATGCGGAACAGGCGAGAAGCTACCGCAGCCAGACACGTCCCGATCTGGTCCTGCTGGACATCTGGATGCCGGATACCGACGGCATCACTCTGCTGAAAGATTGGGCAAACAGCGGTCTTTTGACCATGCCGGTCGTCATGATGTCTGGCCACGGCACAATTGATACCGCAGTAGAAGCAACGCGCGTTGGTGCGGTTGGCTATCTGGAAAAACCAATCCCCCTGCAAAAGCTGCTGAACACGGTTGGACAAGTCATGCGTGGCGGCAGGCAACATAAATCCTCTTCGGCTCTTTCCCTGTCACATCTGGGACACAGCGGGCTCATCATTGAGCTGCGAAAAAAGCTGGAGCAAATAGAAAATCTCAAAATTCCTGTTTTACTCACTGGAGAACCCGGTGTCGGGGCAGAATATTGCGCACGCTATCTGCATCGCCCCAATACTGCCTGGGTTGCTCCGGAATCCTGTTCATTTCTCGCGGAAAGCCCTCTGACACAACTGGAACAGGCAAAAGGCGGACTGCTTTTCCTGGGAGAA
>JACTML010000157.1 GCA_014584635.1 Nitrosomonas eutropha
GGTTATTTATCGTCCCGGTCTGTCTGATTGCTGGTGATACCGGAAAAGACGCCGGTTGAAATTTTATATAAAAGGTCTGCAGTCATTTGCGTGAGTTTTATGCCTGCTTCAAACTGGGCCCGCCCGGCAGAGGCTATTTGATGTGCCAGAACTGCCAGCGTATCTTTTATTTGTCCACCAACTGCGGTGCCGTTGTGTTGCGCATGGGTCAGCAGATCCTGCAGCGTTTCAGCGACCAGGCCTTGTGCAGCAGAAGCCGTATGTTTCAGAGTATCCAGAAATACAGCTTCCAACTCTTCCAGATCTGCCCGGGCTTTGGCGAGATCACTGTCAGAAAATCGTTTTGCCTTGCCCGCTGCTTCCTCCAGCGCCAGCTTGGAAGCGCTTGCTAACTGAGCAAAAGCGCTGTCCAGGCCACTGACTGCCTGAGTAATTTGTGTACGTGCTGTTTGCGATTGTCCTTCAGCGAGTGTCATTTTTTGCTGTGCGCCCGCTTGAGCGCCCTCCATCACAGCAGTTGCTATCTGTTTCAGGGATTCAATATCCAATCCATTGGAATGGATGGCCTTGAGTGTAAGGTTTCTGACAGCATTTTCTACATCGCCACCTTGCTCTATCGCTTCTTTGATTTCCTCAGTAAGCTGGGTAACATCCTTATCGGTACGAGCAGCATCATGATTATCATTTTGCATCAGAGTCCTCCATTCTGAGTGGTTAATACAAGCGAACGTAGTATGTATTATAGGCTGATCCGTTCAACGCCGCCCATATACGTCTGCAAAATTTTCGGGATGGTGATGCTGCCGTCTTCATTCTGATAATTTTCCAGAACGGCTACCAGTGTGCGTCCCACTGCCAATCCGGAGCCATTGAGGGTATGCAACAGTTCCGGCTTATCCTGCCCTTTGCGAAAGCGTGCCTGCATGCGCCGTGCCTGGAATGATTCACAGTTACTGCATGATGATATTTCACGATAGGTTTGCTGGGCAGGTAGCCACACTTCAATATCGTAAGTTTTGGCAGCAGAAAATCCCATATCCCCGGTGCACAACAGCATGACCCGATAGGGCAACTCCAGTTTCTGAAGAATTTTCTCGGCGTGGCTTAGCAATGATTCCAGTGCCTCGTAGGATTTTTCCGGATGCACAATTTGTACCAGCTCGACTTTATCAAATTGATGCTGACGAATTAATCCGCGTGTGTCTTTGCCGTAACTTCCGGCTTCAGAACGAAAACAGGGGGTGTGAGCAACGAATTTGAGCGGCAAATCATCCAGTGGAACGATTGTATTGCGCACGATATTTGTCAGGGGAACTTCCGCTGTGGGGATGAGGTGCAGCCCGGCCTGGCTTGTTTCATTTTCATCGTCTGCTTTGTCTGATGCATCTTGTACATTAGTCTGAACAGAAAAAAGATCCTGCTCAAATTTGGGTAATTGGCCTGTGCCGCGCAAACAGTCTGCATTGACCAGATAGGGTACATAGACTTCAGTGTAGCCATTTTCCTGAGTATGCGTATCCAGCATAAACTGCGTCAGTGCACGATGGAGTCGTGCTATTCCTCCTTTCATCAGGCAGAAGCGTGCTCCGCTTAACTTTGCTGCTGTTTCAAAATCAATCAACCCGAGATGTTCGCCAATACTGGTGTGATCCCTGACTGTAAAATCAAAAATTCGCGGCGTTCCCCACTGTCTTATTTCAAGATTACCGTCAGCATCTTTGCCTGCCGGAACACTGTCATGCGGCAGATTAGGAATCTCCAGCAACAATTGCTGCAATTTAATCTGAATGGATCCAAGCTGATTTTCTGCTTGCTTAAGTTCGTCACCTATACTGGCAACTTCAGCCATGATGCTGCTGGTATCTTCACCGCGTTGTTTGGCGATACCAATTTGTTTGGAAGCTGAATTTCGTTTTGCCTGCAAAGTCTGGGTCAGGGTTTGTATGGTTTTGCGCTGGCTTTCCAGGTCTTCAAAGTCCGATACGGGGAAACGGTAGCCTCTTTCAGCAAGACGAGAGACTATAGCCTGCAGATTATTGCGTAATTGTTGAATATCTAACATAGGAATAAATTTGACAGAATCGGTAACTGGCAGACAGCTTTACAGTTGAATGGAATTTACGGATAGTAGCATCACAGCTTGCCGGATCGACCGGCAATCAAACGGCAATATGCCTTTCTGATTCAAAATGACGGCAGAAGTGACGACGTATGACAAACAGATTTAATCATCAAAACTGCACAGTGAATACAATTGATGCCCCTGTTGGCGCAATCGTTTGCTTCCACCAACATTGGGCAAATCGACTACGAAGCAGCACTCGACGATGTTTCCACCCATTTCCTGAACCAGTTTAATTGCTGCTTCCATTGTTCCGCCAGTTGCAATCAGATCATCGATCATCAGAACACGATCACCTTTGTCGATGGCATCAGCATGAATTTCAATCTTGTCACTGCCATATTCCAGCTGGTAATCGCAACTGATAGTTTCTGCCGGCAATTTACCCTGTTTACGGATAGGAACAAACCCGGCTCCCAGTACATAAGCAACCGGTGCTGCAAAAATGAAACCACGAGATTCTATTCCAATGACCTTATCGATTTTTTCGGCGCGGTAACGCTCGGTGATCGCATCAATAGTCGTGCGTAACCCAATCGGATCCTTCAGCAAGGTAGTAATATCCCGAAACATGATTCCTGCGCGCGGATAATGCGGGATGGTACGAATACGTGATTTGATAGACATATCTGAATAAAATGAGGCGGTTTTGAGAGGTGCTGCTTGCAGTTGTTTGTCTGGCGGTATCAGCGGTTACTTGCGCAACGGTACAAACCAATCAGCTCGGTTTGGGCAATAACATGATCCTGCATCGCTTGTTCCAGGACTGCTTTGGTTGGCTTGTTTAAATCAGGCAGCAGCGTATCCAGCGCGTACAGTTTGTGAAAATAACGGTGTGTTCCAATGGGTGGACATGGCCCGCCGTAACCAACGCGTCCCCAGTCGTTTATTCCCTCCAGGGTACCCGCAGGTAATTTGTCTGTGGTAAGCCGTTCGGACAGTTTGTTTATATCAGGCGGAATGTTGTACAGAATCCAGTGAACCCATGTCATCCTGGGCGCCTGTGGATCGGGCGCATCCGGATCATCAACGATCACAACCAAGCTTTTGGCATTTTTCGGCGTTCCTGTCCAGACAAGTTCCGGTGAATGATCTTCACCATCACAGGTGTGTTGCGCTGGAATCAAATCCTGATGAAAAAAAGACGAGGAGGTTAAACTGAGTGTCATGATGCTTTACTATGGCTTAGGAAAGCGGCTGTGAATATACGCCCTGTTTCAGGGTCATGCATATTTACGCCACTTCCTTTTTAGGTTGTCCAGGTAACAGACATACAATGTTATCTTGATTAATTGTAATTACATGTTTCCTGCGCAAACGTTTTTCCGGATCAGATTTCTCCCGGTTTCTTTTTGCGAGTGAAGATAAAGGCGCCCGCTAAACCTACACCGATAAGCAAGGCAATTTCTATTGTGCCAAAGCTGGAACCATGATCATGACCACCGCCTTCTCCAACATGCAATGGAATTTTGACTGCTGTTTTGGCATTGCCGGCACCATCATCTGTTTCCAGCTGAACGTTGTACATGCCAACATGCTCAAGATTGGTTGCGACAACAATAATGCCGGATGTATATTTTTCTGCAGGCATGTACAGTACTTCATGTGCACCATGTTCACTGCCTTCGTGCCCTTCCATCAGAACTCTGACAGCAATAGGAACTTCACGTGTTTTTTCATCACCAAGCTCAATCGACATATTGATCTTGCCAGCATTGGGAAGATGGCTGCAATAGGAATGCATCGGTGGAATATTTCCTTCCGGAACTTCATAAACACTGATTGAAACAGGAAAATCCCCATTTTCAATTTGACACCCTGAATCATCATGATGCCCTTCGTGTGCCAGCATCAGCTGGGCAGATGCCGGTAACGTTGTCAGAGACATTGATATTGCAAGGCATAGCCCAGCAACGTATCTGTTTCGAAAAACCTTCTTCATGTTTCCTCCACTGTATAATTTTGAATTTTGATGCTGTTTAAATAAAATTTCCTTTTAACCAGACTTTTTGATTTTAGTCTGATAGTCTGGCTTGGGTTAGAACACAAACCACCTTCGGATTGTATAACAAAAAGCAAGCCGCGCAGCATAGCGATTTGTATATGGGCGCAGGTATACTGTTACTGATCCTAACTGATCAGAAGTACAGCAAGCCCGTTTATGGTTATATCCATTTGTATGCAACTTTCCGTGCGGGGTGTTGCCGGTGGCTGACTGATTTTCAGCTGTAGTATTTCAGAATATCCAGCGGGTAGTTTTTTTCGGCGAGGTAATCTGTAATGCATTGTATAACCAGTGGCGTACGATGGATTGCCTGTTTTTCCAGGATCTCCTCCATGCTGAACCAGGTTGCCCGCACAATACCGGTATCGAGTTTTCTTGCCGGATCAAAATCGGTAATTTGTCCGGAAAAAGTAAATCGCAGATAGGTAGTGCCATTTTCAGCACAAGTCCAGTGGTAAATACCGGTTAATGCGTCAGGTTGAAAAGCATACCCGGTTTCTTCCAGCACTTCGCGGCGGCACGCCTGGACAATAGATTCACCAGGTTCCAGATGACCGGCCGGCTGATTGAGCTTGACAGCGGTACCTTTGGGAATTTCTTCCACTAACAGATATTTACCATTTTGTTCAATCACGGCGGCAACCGTAACATTGGGCTTCCAAACCATATAAAAGGATAAGTCAGGACGGGTTGTTCAAAGACAGGAACCTTGGATGGGCTCTCATGAAAATCCAGCGCTATCCATTTTATAATGCAAATGGCGACACTGCCAGAATGTATAGCGAACACACCGATGTTTTTTCAACTTAATCATCAATATGCATATTTCTTTCATTATTCCGGCCTTTAACGAAGAACAATTAATCGAGCAATGTCTTCATTCGCTGGCAGATTCCATAGCAGACAATCAGGCTTACGGGTACACCCATGAAATTATCGTGGTAGATAACAATTCGACCGACAAGACTGCACAGCTGGCAGCCCGGGCGGGGGCAAAGGTTGTTTTTGAGCCAGTCAATCACATTGCACGCGCCAGAGCTGCTGGTGCAAACGTTGCCCAGGGGGATTGGCTGGTGTTCATGGATGCAGATTGCCTGATGAACCCCGGTTTGACGAGAGATATTTTTGAACTGATCAAACAGGGAAAACATATCGGCGCAGGCAGTACGCTGTACATGCCGGATCAGCCCTGGTGGGCGGAAGTACTGCTGCGGATATGGACAGTGCTGTCAGTATTGCTTGGCTGGGCAGCAGGCGCGCTGATTGTCTGTAACGCGGCCGCATTCAGGGAAGTGGGCGGATTTAACCTGACTTTATATGCGGCAGAAGAAATTGAATTAAGCCAGAAACTCAAACAATATGGCCGCAAGCACAAGCTCAAATTTACTGTTTTAAGCAGCCATCCACTGGAAACTTCCTCCAGAAAAACCCGGCTTTACAGTAGCGGGGAAATTTTTGGACAGTTTGTTCGCCTGATTCTGTCTCCCCTGGGTTCGCTGCGCAATAAGAAAAAACTGCCGATGTGGTACGACGGCAGGCGCTAAGTCAGGAAGTGGAAATAACGTACCGTGCAGTGAATGATTTTTCTGTTCACTGCATATATGCGTCGAATATTCGCGTGTGCGCAACAGTGTTCCTGTGAACGCTTGCCAGCATGTATTCAGCAATTTCCTCAGGATTCGCAGGAATCAGAAAAAACAACCTCGCTGAAACGTGCATTTGCGGTAAGCACCTGCAGTTTATCCAGCGTAATCAGCTCAACCTGTTGCGGCCCAGCTGCGGTTTCCAGCAGCAAAAATTCCCGCTGCTCAGCATCCGTTACAATATCTTTTGCCTTGCCTTCCACAGTGGATTGATCTTTCAGAATCAGCCTGACCTGATAACCATACATACAGGCCACTTCGATATAGTCATGTAAATCACAGGAAATTTGGTGAGTCATGGTATTTATCTAAATGGTTTAAATCACTGCTGTTTTCTTGGGTGGTAGCCATACTGCGCTTAATGAAGCAATTTTACCAATTTTGCGGAGATCAGACGTGCTCCATCCAGTGAAAGATGATCATCATCGCGGTATAGTATTTTATTTTCTTTCATCGCAAAACATTGTTGTTCATCACATAATTGTGCGGCTGCATCAAATACCTTAACAGATGGATAATCCTTCAGAATTGACATGACAAGATTGCGGTATTCCCTGTTGCGCTCATTGAAATCTTTGCGTGGTATGGCGCAGGGAGTTTTTATATGATTTGTAAGTCTTAATGGACGGGAATCAGTGCAGGATTTAGGATCAAAACCCAGTTCCGGGTTATCGAGTACAAATATGACGTTTTTCGTTTTTGTCAGCACATTTAATGTATCGCGCATTGCAGATTCATAAATTGCGTAATGATCTGTCAAATCTGGGTCGGTTGATGAAGTTAGCGTCCAGTCCCATTGCATTTCATCGGCAAAGCTATTGTAGAAAAAGCCTTTGGATGAGAGATATAGCGGGCCACGAGCTGCTAAAATAACGGTTTTGACACTTTCAGATCCAGCAGCAATCTCAATTGCTTGTGTTGTAATCATCAGACAGTTCTCATTTTTGTCCTTTCGATTATAACTTGAGACATTGAGAAATGGCGGGCAACCCCCTGTGCCGATCATCAGAACATTCTCAGGAGTATCCATCAAGGTATCCCGTAGCCCCGGATAAAGGGAAACACCATGGGAATCACCGATTATCTGTATTGTTGGAACTTCATTTTTCGTCAATCTGCAATAACCATCAAATTTTGGATTGAATCTTTCCTTGCACCAAGGGTCTTGGTTCTCCGGGAGCCAAGGTGTGTTTTTTTCTAAAAACATTTCACTTTCAGCCATAATTTCCCTGATTCCTTCTCGGGATGGCAATCCATCTCGGGAATAGGTGTAATAGCCGGTGTAACCAATGAAAGCTGCCAGTACACACAAAGTTATAATTTTGTATGGTGTTGTCCGCCCAAACCGAATAGGTTTTTCAATCAAATAATAGGTGAGTGCTGTCAGGATGAAGCTAAGTATTACGGCAGAGATACGAATGTTGCGCGAAGGAGTACCAGATTCAATGATACGAGCAAATGATAGGATTGGCCAATGCCAGAGATAGAGCGGGTAGCTGATCAGCCCGATCCAGATCATTGCTTTGTTTGTCAGTAGCTTACGATTTACATATGCCTGCGGCCCGGAAAGAATCAGGAGTACAGCACCCGCTACAGGGATCAGTGCAGCAGGTCCCGGGAAAAGTATGTCGCGGTTATAACCTATAGCTGCATAAACAATCAGAAGTAGACCAATTACTGATACTGTATTTGTCAGTAGCGTATTGCGTTTTTCATGTGTTGGAACTTCACGAAAAATTACCTGGTTGAATAGACCAATATGGATTAAATGAATGAATGAATGAATGAATGAATGAATTAATCTTTTTGTGTGCGCCAAACGCATAGAAATAGGCGAGTATTGAGCCCATCATCAATTCCCAGAAACGGGTTTGAGGCACGAAAAAAGCCTTTATTGCATTTTTGTGGACACCCTTATAACTTAACCAGAAAGAAATGCAACCAAGGAGAATTAAAAACGTGAGTACGTTTAATCTGGCTTTCCATAACAGCCAGATTAAAAATGGATAGGCCAGGTAGAACTGTTCTTCAATTGCGAGCGACCATAGATGCATGAGAGGCTTCAGTTCGGTTGCAACATCGAAATATCCGGCTTCTTTTCGCAGTACGAAATTTTCCACAAATCCCATACCAGCAGCGATGTGTTTCCCCAGTTGCATGAATTCATCAGGCAATAGCGCGAAATATCCGAACATATAACATGTGCTTGTCACTATTATTAGTGAAGGGAAAAGACGTTTGATTCTTCGGACATAGAATTCCGTGAAGGAAAAATTGTCGTTTGCCAGATTTTTGAACGCAATGAGCGAGATTAGATATCCTGAAATAACAAAAAAGATGTCAACTCCGATAAATCCGCCTGGTGCGTAACGGGGGAAAGCATGGTAGACAACGACGGGGAGAATAGCCAGTGCTCTCAGGCCATCAATATCTGGGCGGTATTGAGGGCGAAAATTGTGTGCTGACATACGTTTATTTCACAGCGAAAGTTTTTGAGAATACATCGGAATTAAATGTTCAAAGTATACTGTTTGAGCATGGTATCGAGCTGTTGTAAACGTTCCGGTGTGCCAATGTCCAGCCATATTCCCGGGTAACGTGAGCCGCTGGCTTTTCCGGCAGCAATTGCCTGGCGCAGCAGGGGAGCGAGTTTTACCGCCTGATCAGGCGGGATGTTTTCAAAAAGTGCCGGATGATAAACGCCAATGCCGCTGAAGGTAAGTTTTTGACAACCGGTAGTGACTGACTCAGTCAGCCGGCCGGTGTTGCTGTTCAGGAAAAAATCTCCTTCCGGATGATGAGGCGGATTCTCCACCAAAATCAGATGGGCCAGCGTGTGTCCGGAATTCGATTGCATCTGCTGCAGAATGGGGTGCAGGGTGGAGCAGTCCATATCGCAGAAAATATCGGCATTGATGACGGCAAATGGCTGCGTTCGGCTGGAATCAGTAAGTAGCGGCAATGCGTTGGCAATGCCGCCAGCGGTTTCCAGTACAAGGGTTTCTGGTGAGTAGTGAATGCGCAGACCGTAACGGCTGCCATCCTGCAGTGCTGCTTCAATCATATGGCCAAGATAGGCATGGTTGATGACGACATCAGCGAAACCGGCATGCGCCAGTTTTTCCAGGTGATATTCAATCAGCATTTTGCCGCCAGCTTGCAGCAATGGTTTGGGGCGGGTATCGGTAAGTGGCCGCATGCGCGTTCCCTTGCCGGCAGCCAGAATCATGACTTTGAACATTCGTGATGGGTTCAATCAGAAGGTATAGCCGGTTTCAGGTTGCCTGCCTTCCAACAGATCCAGTATCTGCTTCAGCGGATGAAGTTCGTGGTAGCGTTCGCAGGTTTTTTGCAGATAGCGCATGACAGCAGGCATGTCTTGCAGGTAGGTTGGTTTGTTATCGCGGTAGCAGAGCCGGGCAAAGATGCCCAGTACCTTGAGATGACGCTGTACCCCCATCCATTCAAAATCCCGGTAAAAAACGGAGAAATCAGTGGTGACCGGTAGTCCGGCACGGCGTGCTTTTTCCCAGTAACGGATCGTCCAGTCCAGTATTTGCGCTTCTTCCCATTGAATATAAGCATCCTTGAGCAACGATACCAGATCATAGGTGATAGGACCGAAAACAGCGTCCTGAAAATCAATGATACCCGGATTGGGTGATACCACCATCAGGTTGCGACTGTGGTAATCCCGGTGCACGAATACCTGTGGTTGTGCGAGGGTGTTGTTGAGGATCTGGTCAAAAGCTGTTGTGAGTGTATTTTTCTGATTATCAGTAAGCGTAATGTGCAAATGATGTGCTACGTACCAGTCAGGGAAAAGCGCCAGTTCACGGGACAGCAGTATCCGATCGTATTCGGGAAATATATTTTTCTGGCTGGTACACTGGATTTTGATCAATGCATCAATGGCATCCAGATAAAGAGGATCGGCGTTTTCTGGTGCGGTGGTCAGTGCCTGCAAATAGGTAGTGGTTCCCAGATCAGATAACAACAAGAAACCTTGATCGAGGTCTTGCGCGATAATGTCCGGTACATGAATGGACGCACGCGCAAATACACTGGCGGCGTGTAGGAAGGGGCGGCAGTCTTCCTGTTGCGGCGGGGCATCCATCGCAATCAGGGTTTGTCCGGGAAACGTGATACGAAAATAACGGCGAAAGCTGGCATCCGTCGAGGCGGGAGCCAGTGTGAAAGGCTGATCAGGGTAAATAGCTTGCAGCCAGTGTTCCAGCAATTGTAGACGATCCATTGAGGCTAGTTAAGGTCAGGTTGGTTGAGGCAGGTATGCAGCCTTGTTGCGGGCAGGACAAAAGCTGCTGATTGAGTTTGCCTGTTGATTAAAAATATGAGATTTTATCCCGGAAGCCGATCGCAAAACTTTGAAATTTAATGGAGAGAGAAAATGTTGAATAAGAACGTACTGGATGAAATCGGCAGCAAAGTGAATGAAATTCTGGCAGGCAGCCCGGCTAAGGATATTGAGAAAAATATACATGCCATGTTGATGGGTATTTTTTCCAGAATGGATTTGGTTACGCGAGAAGAATTTGATGTGCAACAGGAAGTAATTAAGCGCACGCGCATCCGGCTTGTCGAGCTGGAAGAGAAAGTGAGCAAGCTGGAGCAGCTGACCCGTCCGTCAACAGTGGTTGAAGGCACTGTAGAAGACGTGATGGATACTTCTGATGCTGCCAATAACGGATAGTGTCAGAATTCATCCTGTGTTTCTGCCAGCAAGGTATGTAGTGTGATTATCCTGCGGTATGTCGCTGGCTATTCTGTATAGCCGCGCGTTGTGCGGTGTGAACGCCCCGCTGGTGACCGTAGAAGTGCATCTTGCCAACGGCTTGCCCAAATTTACCATAGTCGGGCTTCCGGAGACGGAAGTCCGAGAGAGTAAAGACCGGGTGCGTGCTGCGCTGCAGAATGGTCGTTTCAAGTTCCCTGCCCGGCGCATCACGGTGAATCTCGCGCCGGCTGATTTACCCAAGGAGAGCGGACGGTTTGATTTGCCCATTGCACTGGGTATCCTGGCAGCAACCGGACAAATTCCCGCGAATAAGCTCGATCAATACGAATGGGCGGGAGAATTGTCTCTTGATGGCCGTTTGCGTCCGGTTCGCGGCGCGCTGGCGATGACTTACAGTGCTGCGCGTTCAGGGCGAAGTTTCGTTCTGCCTGAGCAGAATGCCGGTGAAGCAGCGCTGGTTAAGGAGGCGACTATCTATCCTGCTGCTTCGTTGTTGCAGCTATGTGCGTATTTGACCGGGCAGGCGCAGTGGCAACCTTATCGCGGCGAACCGGCAAAGGTCGAATCAAATAGCTATCCAGATATGGGCGATGTCAAGGGGCAGATGCAAACTAAACGGGCATTGGAGATTGCTGCTGCAGGTGGGCACAGTGTGTTGATGATTGGCCCGCCGGGGACAGGGAAAACTATGCTGGCTAAACGGATTCCGGGAATTTTGCCCCCCATGACTGAACAGGAGGCGCTGGAATCAGCAGCTGTTCAATCGCTGGGGAGTGGCAATTTTGATCTGGCGAACTGGAAACACAGACCGTTTCGATCACCCCACCATACAGCCTCAGCAGTGGCATTGGTGGGCGGCGGCAGTATTCCACGTCCGGGCGAAATTTCATTGGCCATGCATGGAATTCTGTTTCTTGACGAGTTGCCGGAATTTGATCGGCGGGTACTGGAAGTGCTGCGTGAACCGCTTGAGTCCGGCCATATTACTATTTCACGTGCTGCACGCCGGGCAGATTTTCCCGCCCGGTTTCAGCTTGTCGCTGCAATGAATCCGTGTCCATGCGGGTATCTTGGGCATTACACCAACAAATGTCGTTGTACGCCTGATCAGGTAGCACGTTATCGTGGCAAAATTTCTGGCCCGCTGCTGGATCGCATAGATATTCAGGTTGAAGTGCCCGCTTTGCCGAAAGAAGATATGTTTCGCTTGGAGCTGGCTGAATCAAGTGCTGCTATCCGGAGGCGAACAACCGCTGCCCGACAGTATCAGTTAAATCGCCAGAACACATCCAATGCAGAATTGGGCGTGCAGGAAATCGAGAAATACTGTGCGTTGAATGCCGGGGGTAAACGTATACTGGAAAAGGCTATGACGCATCTGAATATCTCGGCGCGGGCGTATCACAGAATATTGAAACTGGCGAGAACCATTGCAGATTTATCGGGGAGTGAATCAATATCGGAAAAGCATGTGGCAGAAGCTGTTCAGTATCGCCGTATGGGCATGAACTGATTGCGTCAGGAAGCCTCTGCAAAACTATCTGCGTTGTTATATCCGCGTTAAAAGCCGGCTCAAAATACTCATTTATTACGTATAAATTCCGCTTTTTACTCGACGCCAGCGCCTCGTCCCACGGGTCAGCCTTACGGCTGTTCGCTGCGCTTTGCTTGCGTCGCCGGTTTTTGCCTTGAACTGACTGCCTCACTAACATTTTGCGGAGATTCCTTAGCAAGTGGAATCAGTAGTAATCAGGAGTGCGTGCATAGTTTTCAAACCGGGTATATTCCCCTAGGAAGGTTAAATCAACCTTTCCGATAGGTCCGTTACGTTGTTTGCCGATGATAATTTCAGCGATTCCCTTGTCTTGAGTATCGGGGTTGTAAACTTCATCCCGATAAATAAACAAAATAACATCGGCATCCTGTTCAATAGCACCTGATTCGCGCAAATCAGACATGATCGGACGCTTGTTGGGGCGCTGTTCGAGGCCACGATTCAACTGCGACAAAGCGATAACGGGAACCTGTAATTCTTTTGCCAGTGCTTTCAGGGAGCGCGAGATTTCTGAAATTTCAGCAGCACGGTTTTCACTGTTGGGCGAAGTGGATGACATGAGTTGCAGGTAGTCAATAATGATCAGCCCCAGTCCTTCGTGCTGACGATACAGCCGTCGTGCGCGAGCACGCAGCTCCAGAGAATTCAAGGCAGCTGTCTCATCAATAAATATGGGTGCATCATTTAATTTGCCCAGTGCGTGAGTTAGACGTGGCCAGTCATCATCGTCTAACTGGCCGGTACGCACTTTGTGTTGATCCAGACGCCCGATTGAACCCAGCATACGCATGGCGAGCTGTGCCCCCCCCATTTCCATGCTGAATACGGCGACGGGTTTGCCGACTTCCAGTGCGACATGCTCCCCAATGTTAAGCGCAAATGCAGTTTTTCCCATGGATGGGCGCCCGGCAACAATAATCAGATCGCCGGCCTGAAAACCAGAGGTTTTTTGATCAAGGTCGTTGAAGCCGGATGGAATTCCGGTGATGTCGCTGGGATTGCTCCGGTTATAGAGTATTTCAATTCGTTCAACCACTTGCTTGAGCAGTGGCTGGATATCAACAAACCCCTGTTTGCCGTGTGCACTTTGTTCAGCAATTTCGAATATCCTGCTTTCTGCTTCATCCAGCAGATCTTCAGCAGAACGCCCTGCCGGGTTATAAGCTGAATCCGTTATCTGCGTGCTGATTTGTGCCAGTTTGCGCATAATTGAGCGTTCTCGCACAATTTCCGCGTAACGACGAATGTTGGCAGCAGACGGAGTATTCTGTGCGATGGCACCGATATAGGCCAATCCACCGACATCTTGCAATTGAGCCGCATTTTCAAGGGATTCTGCGACAGTGATTACATCCGCCGGTTTATTCTGCTCGATCAGGCGACAGATATGCTTGTAAATAAGCTGGTGATCCTGACGATAAAAGTCACTCTCGGTAATTGTATCCGCTATTTTGTCCCATGCCTGGTTATCCAGCATGAGTCCGCCCAGGACAGATTGTTCAGCTTCAATAGAGTGCGGAGGAAGCTTGTAAATGCTGTCATCAGCAAGGTTCTGGATGAAATTGGTGGTGGATTGGTTCATATGCCCTCATGATAGCTTATGACCGGAATCAGCGTGATCATATCGGATCAGTAGTGTCCGGTTAACTTGCAAATATCCGAGCCAAGAACGAGTATTGACGCGGTTTATAGAGAGATTTATTTTGGTGCCGATTTGAAATCAGTTTACCCATACTCCGGTTC
>JACTML010000227.1 GCA_014584635.1 Nitrosomonas eutropha
TCATGCCCGCCATATTCTGGCTTCCGGTGCGCGCATGCTGACGTTTGGTGGCGATCACTCCATTTCCTATCCGTTACTGAAAGCGCATGTGGAGAAAATCGGTGCGCCGTTGTCCCTGATCCATTTTGATGCACATTGTGATACTTGGCCGGACGATTCGCCTGCCTCGCTCAACCATGGTTCGATGTTTTACAAGGCAGTGAAGGCAGGTCTGATTGATATCAAACATTCTGTCCAGATTGGTATTCGTACCTGGAATGATGATTTTATGGGAATCAATATTCTGGATGCTGACTGGGTGCATCAGCAGGGCACAGGTGCCGTGGTTGCTGAAGTCAAACGTATTGTTGAGACACGTCCGGCGTATCTTACTTTTGATATTGATTGTCTCGATCCTGCTTACGCCCCGGGAACCGGTACCCCGGTTTGTGGGGGATTATCAACGGCACAGGCTCTGTCGGTGATTCGCGGGCTGACTGCAATTAACCTGATCGGGATGGATATCGTGGAAGTTTCGCCTCCTTATGATCACAGCCAGATAACAGCGCTGGCTGCGGCGCATATTGCCTGTGATCTGATTTGTCTGCTGGCAAAGCGTAAAGCTGCCGGACAGCTGTAATCTGTCCGGCAGCGCTGTTTCAGTCGCGGTACAGCAGAAATTTTGAGAGGCCGGAATCAGAATTTATAGCCGCGATGCAGCGCAACAACTCCTGCTGAAAGATTGAAGTATTCGACTCGTTCGAATCCGACTTGCTCCATTAGCTGCTTGAGATCTTCCTGTGAGGGATGCATACGGATGGATTCTGCCAGGTAGCGATAGCTGACATCGTCTTGAGCAATGATTTTACCCATGAGCGGCAATGCCTTGAAAGAATAAGTATCGTACAAAGGCTGTAAGGGTTTCCATACTTTGGAAAATTCCAGCACGATAAGGGAACCACCCGGGGAGAGCACACGCCCCATTTCGCGCAGAGCAGCATCTTTGTGCGTCATGTTGCGCAGGCCAAAGGCAACGCAAACCCGGTCAAAATAGTTATCCGGAAAAGGCAGTTTTTCAGCATCGCATTGCGCAACAGGCACACTTTTGCCGTCGTTCAGCATGCGATCGCGGCCAATTGACAGCATGGAGTTATTGATATCAGTCAGCCAGACTTCACCTGTATCCCCAGTCTTTTCCCGAAACAGGGCGGTCAGATCAGCAGTGCCGCCGGCAATATCCAGTACTTTGTCACCTTTTTTTACACCACTGACATCGATTGCGAATTTTTTCCACAGGCGATGTAACCCCATGGACATCAGATCATTCATCAGGTTGTAGCGTGCTGCAACTGAATGAAAAACTTCTGCAACTTTACGGGCTTTTTCTGTTTCAGAAACAGTTGTGAAACCAAAGTGAGTCGTATTCATGATTGATCGCGTAGTTGAAAGTGTTGTTTATGTTGCTTTGTCACGACTTTTTCCGGAAGCATCCAGTCGCTGCAGGTAATCCTGCCACATGGCTTCCTGATTTAATCCGTACTCGTAAAGCAAATCCCAAGAGTATAAACCGGTATTGTGGCCATCAGAAAAATCCAGCCTGACTGCATAGCGGCCTACCGGTTCTATATGCGTAATCACGACATTTTTCTTGCCGGTTTGTAAAACTGCCTGTCCTGGTTCATGGCCGCGTACCTCAGCGGAAGGGGAATAAACCCGCAGGAACTCGCATGAAAAACTGAATGATTTGCCATCGTTAAAAGTAACATTCAATACACCGGACTTACGATGCAGCTTCAGTTCTACAGGAATGGGCGTTTGCGGGTTCAGTCCAGCCATAAATCAATCAGGATTCCGTTCAGAAAGCTGAAAACAATGTCATGGTACAGCTTCTTCCTGCGGCTTGCGTTCTATTTTGACGAGATCTTCGCGTTTGGCGCCCAGTAACAAAAGCATCGGGCTGGCGATCATGATGGAAGAATAGATGCCAAATAAAATACCGATTGTAAGTGCCAGTGCAAAATTATGTAGTGCTTCTCCGCCGAACAAAAACATGGAAATAACCACTAATTGCGTACTGCCGTGCGTGATGATGGTGCGCGACATGGTTTCGGTAATGGCGTTGTTAATGACCCGCGTTACATCGGCCTTGCGCAATTTGCGAAAATTTTCCCGAACGCGATCCGAAATAACCACAGATTCATTGACTGAATAACCCAGGATGGCCAGTACAGCAGCCAGAACAGTCAGGTCAAATTCCCATTGGAAGAAGGAAAAACAACCCAGGATAATCAGTACATCGTGCAGGTTGGCCATGATGCAGGAAACACCAAATTTCCACTCAAACCGGAAAGCCAGGTAGGCGACAATACCCATGGAGACAAACAGCATTGCCAGTAACCCGTTCTCCAGCAATTCATCCCCAACCTGCGGCCCCACAAATTCCACTCGCCTCATTTCAACTGAAGGATCATCTTTTTTGAGCGCTGTGATGACGGTTTCGGACAGATTGCCACCAGCGTGCTCCGCC
>JACTML010000123.1 GCA_014584635.1 Nitrosomonas eutropha
GGCATGCTTACAAACAACAGGGCGGCGCAAGCTGCGATTAAATTTATCAGTGTTCTTTTCATAATAGCTTCTCCTCTTATCTTGATTGATCAGGACGTGTGAATTTTCTGTAGTGGTAGCAGGGCAGACAGTGATGAATCAATTGTTATTACCCGCCAAATCTCGCCTTGTTTTATGCAAAACTCACACAATTATTTTTATACCACAGATCATTTATGAGCAAACAGAAATATCTGCTCATCCTGTCAATCAGATTCCACGCAATAATTCGTTGATTCCAGTTTTGGAACGTGTCTTGGCGTCCACCTGTTTGACAATCACCGCGCAATACAGGCTGTAGCGACCATTATCAGCCGGCAGGCTTCCGGAAACGACGACAGATCCTGGAGGAACGCGGCCATAGGTGATTTCCCCGGTTTCGCGGTTGTAAATCCGGGTGCTTTGGCCGATATACACTCCCATTGAGATGACTGAATTCTCGCCCACAATAACGCCTTCCACAATTTCAGAACGCGCTCCGATGAAGCAGTTATCTTCGATAATGGTGGGGCTGGCCTGCACGGGTTCCAGTACACCACCAATACCAACCCCGCCGGATAAATGAACATTCTTGCCGATTTGCGCGCAGGAACCTACGGTTGCCCAGGTATCCACCATGGTGCTTTCATCAACGTATGCACCGATATTTACATAGGAAGGCATCAGCACGACATTGCCCGCAATAAAAGCACCTTTGCGAACTGCTGCTGGCGGAACCACGCGAAATCCACCATCACGAAAATCACGCGAGCTGTAATCAGCAAATTTGGATGGAATCTTGTCAAAGTAATTTGAAAATCCACCCTTAATAAAATAATTGTCTTCCATGCGGAAAGATAACAGAACCGCTTTTTTAACCCACTGATGCGTTACCCATTCGCCATTTATTTTTTCAGCAACCCGTAATTTACCGGTATCCAGCATATTGATAACCTGGGCGACCGACTCCTTGAGATTGGCTTCGACATTACGCGGGGTAATTTCAGCGCGCCTTTCAAAGGCATCCTCGATGACAGCTTGTAATTGCTTCATGTGACTCCTAACTAAAAAATAATCAATCAAAATCGCCTGGTAATGTCCCGGATGCGCTCCATTGCTTCCATGCATTCTGCAACTGACGCAACCAGTGCAATGCGCACAAAATACTCGCCAGGGTTCACGTTATGCGCTTCTCGTGCCAGATAGCCGCCAGGCAGCACAGTTACGCTTCCTTCCTGATACAACCGCCTGCAAAATTCGATACCGGCGACCGGTGTTTTCAGCCACAGATAAAACCCGGCATCCGGCATACTGACAGGAAGCGTATCTCCCAGTATACGCATGGCTCCAGCAAATTTTTCACGATACAGACGCCGGTTTTCAACCACGTGTTGCTCATCACCCCACGCGGCTGCACTGGCAACCTGCACAGCCGGGTTCATGGCGCTGCCATGGTAAGTCCGGTAAAGCAGAAATTTTTTAAGAATGGCAGCATCTCCCGCCACGAAACCGGAACGCATACCCGGTACATTGGAACGCTTGGAAAGGCTGCTGAACACAACCAGACGGGGAAAACCATCGCGCCCCAGTTTTTCTGCAGCTTCCAGTGCGCCCAAGGGAGGGTGATTTTCGTCGAAATAGATCTCCGAGTAGCATTCATCTGCTGCAATCACAAACCCGTAGCGGTCGGATAAAGCAAACAGATGTTGCCATTCGTCCAATGTCAGCACTTTGCCGGTCGGATTGTTGGGTGAACAGATATAAACAAGCTGCGTACGCTTCCACACTGCATCCGGCAGTTGATCCGTATCAGTGGAAAATCCGTTTTCCGGAAGCTGATTCAGAAAATGAGGCTCGGCACCTGCCAGCAACGCGGCACCTTCATAAATCTGGTAAAAAGGATTCTGGCAAACGACCACTGGCTGGGTCGTTGTGTGCTCAGCATCAATAACCGCCTGGGCAAATGAAAATAACGCTTCCCGGCTGCCATTAACCGGAATCACTTCGGTATCCGGATTTATGGCGGGCAGGTGATAACGCTGTGTCAGCCAGTGTGCAATGCTGATCCGCAGCTGGCTGGTGCCCAGCACTGTGGGATAATGCGCCAGCCCCCCGAGATTGTTTATCAGCGCCTGTCTGATAAATTCAGGAGTGCTGTGCCTCGGTTCTCCAATATGCAGACCAATAGGCGTGAGTGAAGCATCATTCGGTGTGAGATCTTCAAGTAATCTGGTAAGTTTTTGAAACGGGTACAGCTGAAGGTTTTCCAGGGAAGGATTCATACTTTTCAGGATCATTCACAAGCATGACGTTTGTGAATCAGGTTTGGAAGGCAGTAAAAATATAGACTGCTAATTATAAAGGGCACTGGCAACGTTGACCAAACAAAAAAAATTACTGCCAATAGTAAGTCTGCTATCCGGCGCTGCGGCCTGGGGAATAGCCTGGTACCCCTATCGCCTGCTGGAACAGGCTGGCATGCAGGG
>JACTML010000021.1 GCA_014584635.1 Nitrosomonas eutropha
GTATCTCTCCTGGATATGGGCCCGCTCCTCGCGCGTCAGGGACTTCTTGAACTGCACGATGGTAGGTGCAGGCTCCTCAGGTACCTTCTCGACACGCAATTCTTCAGGAATATCTGGTGTCTCCGTGAGCGGATCGAACGAGAAGCCTGCCAAGCGGATGGTTTGTTTCTTTTCTTGCTCTTGCATCATGCACCTCCTTAACTGGTGAGATTGACGGTGATTGTCAAACTGGCATTTGCAACCTCTTTTTCTTTTTAACTGGCTGACTCTCTTGCGGCAAAAATTGTCGATGTCATTTCCCAATGACATATTCTTGACCGAATCAACAAGTCGCTCTACTACTGAGCGCTACAAAGAATGATACTGAGCGCTACTATTTCCGTTACTGATTTGCGGATCGTTTGGACAGATTCCGTACTTCCGAAGGAGTGAGGTTGAAGCGCTGTTTGAAAGCACGGTTAAACCAGGAGAGGTTGCTGAACCCCATATCAAACGCTACTGCGCTGATACAGCAACCACTGTATGCGGGATTGCATAAATGCTGATAGGCGTGTTCAAGGCGTAAGTTGGTTACGTAATCGGCAAAGGTGGTTTCTTTGCAGTGAAACAGGGTACGGATATACTGGGGCGATATACCCTGGCGCCGGGCAACCTGGGTGATGGACAATTCACTTTCGGCGATATGTTCCAGGATGTCATGCTTGACTGCCTCGAATCGTGCTGCACGCAAGCTGCATTTATTTGTAACTTGTGTTTCTTCCTGTTTCTGGCCAAGCAGCAGTGTGGCCAGATCATGTATTTGTGTGGAAACCAGCAAGGTAAGGTCAGGAGACAGATTGTCCCCCATTTGCATCAGCATTTTTGTATAGCCAACCAGCAACTGTAATGCGGGAATGGATGCGCCGCTGATTTTCCTGATTGGACAGTCATCCAGAGAATCAGCGGGCTGGAGGGCAGCCAGTGTGGCGGGTATATCAATAATTGCGAGAGAGACTGTATTAGCGATATGTACCTGATGAATCAAATCAACCGCTACCAGTAAGGCATCCCCGGAATGGCAGTAAACGGGATCATCCCCTCCTTCATCGATAATCACCATTCCATCGAGCGGTACCAGCAATATCAGCTCAGCATTATTTTTATCGATTGCGCGCGTATAGCGTATATTGAATCAGATACGACATTGCAGTTACTGCGCAGATTTTGAGATTATGCAGCAGCCGCTCGCCTTTTTTCGCGAAGGAAGATTTATCATCCGGGCAAAGCTGGACAGCTCTGTCGCTAACGGCAGTGCGCTCATCCTGAAATGAGGATGTTTGTTCACTTTCAAAATAATCAGAGAAGAAGGATTTCAGCTGGCCCATATCAACACCTCATTTGTCTGATATTGATGCTGCATTGCCTGATGTCATGACATTTACTGCTGCATCACGACACCGCTCAGGTTTGTTCTTCTTGTTATTTTGTCTTTTTACTGCACACTGCTGTATGCGGCGTTATTCTTTCATCATAAACTTTGGGACTGATCAGGGTCAAGATGAACCCTGATCAATTTTTTACCGTAATGCGCAAGCATATTGCTGTTTTCAGAATGCAGTCATCAAACCTTGCTGACCGCCGGCCACTGCAAAAATCGGAATCCAGATTTAATGCTACACTTTTCGTTTTGCTGAAATCCTTCCAGGAATCCTGCCATGTTGCCCAAACACCATCTTGAATTGCTGAGTCCCGCTCGCGATGCAGCCATTGCCAAAGAGGCCATTTTGCACGGTGCTGATGCGGTTTATATTGGCGGGCCAGGTTTCGGGGCGCGTCACAATGCGATCAATTCAGTCAGTGATATTGCGAATTTGGTTGAATTTGCGCATGTTTTTCATGCAAAAGTATTTGTCACGCTAAATACGATTTTGCATGACGATGAGCTGGAACCTGCGCGCAAGCTGATTCATGAGCTTTACGATGCCGGGGTGGATGCTCTTATCGTGCAGGATATGGGCGTGCTGGAAATGGATATTCCACCCATTGAATTGCATGCCAGCACGCAGTGTGATATTCGCCGTCTGGATAAAGCAATTTTTCTGGATCAGGCTGGTTTTTCGCAACTGGTGCTGGCGCGCGAACTGACTTTGCAGCAAATCAGGGAAATCAGTGATCATGTCAGCGCCGGCATTGAATTTTTTATCCACGGGGCATTGTGTGTCGCCTTTTCCGGTCAGTGCAATATCTCACATGCGCACACCGGACGCAGCGCCAACCGGGGAGATTGTTCGCAAGCCTGTCGCCTGCCCTACACCTTGAAGGATGAGCAAGGCCGGGTGGTGGCTTACGACAAACATCTGCTGTCGATGAAGGACAATAACCAGAGCACCAATCTGCGCGCGCTGGTTGAGGCGGGTGTGCGTTCGTTCAAAATTGAGGGGCGCTACAAGGATATGCATTACGTGAAAAACATAACCGCCCATTATCGCCAGCTGCTGGATGAAATTCTGACTGAGCAGCAGCACCGATTATTTTGTAAACGGGCGCCAGCAAAGCATTGGTGCGTTTGATTCGCCCAAATTTATCGGCTTGCCTGTCGGAGAAATTTTAAGCATCGGCAAACAGGAACTGACCGTACAAACCACCAGTGCGCTCACCAATGGAGATGGGCTGAATACGCTGTACAAGCGGGAGATAGTTGGTTTTCAGGTAAACAATGCGCATCTGCTGTGTGAGCTTGAGCAAGCAGGACAGCACTTCTGGCAATACCGCATTGTTCCGAATGCAATGCCTGCCGAGCTCAGCAAGCTGCGCCTGCCACATGCACTTAACCGCAACCTTGATCACAACTGGCAGCAGGCGCTCAGCAAAACTTCAAGCGAACGTAGAATACGTGTGAACTGGCAACTGGAATTAAGTGAACAAACGCTTGTCGCTACTGCTATCAGTGAAGAAGGACTCCGTGCGCAAGCTGCTCTGCAAGGTCCATTTGAACTTGCCAAACAGACTGACAGCAACCAGCACATTCAGGAAGCCTTCAGCAAACTGGGCAATACGCCCTATCACGCGGAACAGATCACCCTTGTTGCCAGTGAAAACCGGTTTATCCCCGGCTCGCAACTGAAAGCTCTGCGACGCACAATCATCGAGCAACTCACCACGATACGGGTAGCTGCTCATCCCAAAGGCAGCCGCAAAGCCGTGCATGAACCAGCCCCCGTTTACCCGGACAAGGAATTGACTTTTCTGGCCAACGTTTACAACAAACTGGCACGCCGCTTTTACAAACGTTATGGCGTGGAACTGATCGCCCCCGCTTTTGAAGCACATCAGGAAACCGGTGAAGTACCGGTCATGGT
>JACTML010000020.1 GCA_014584635.1 Nitrosomonas eutropha
GAAACCCTGCGTAAAGGTATTAACCAGGAGATCGAATGGTTAACAGCACAGATAAATGAAATTCTGGATACAGAAGGTGAGGATGAACAACCGGATAATGGTTTTGAAGATTTTGATTAAGGTGGATCATGAGTGATTTTGTTATCTGTTACGACATTTCTCACCCGCGACGACTGGCGCGCCTGTATCGCTATCTGCTGAAACACGCCGTACCATTGCAGTACTCTGTATTTTTGTTTAACGGAGATGATCGTCAACTTGAGTGCTGCATGCAAAAGGCAATCGAATTAATTGACGAAAAAGAAGATGACTTACGTGTTTATCCATTGCCGAGCCGTGGGCTGAAGGCTCGCATCGGCCAACCCGCCCTGCCGGAAGGCATCCAATGGAGCGGATTACCCACTACGTGGTGATATGTATTTATTCTTACCACCCAAACAATTGGGTACTGATTTTAAATGGATTGTGACTATTTAGGTGGGGCCTCTACATAACCTGGCACCCGCTTCCCGATCTGTGAGATATTTGCCACATGAAACAGATAAGCCTCGCCGCCGCTGGTGATTTTGAACTGAAGTCGCGCATCCGGGCAAAGGTCAAACACCCGTTTCGGGTGCTCAAGCGTCAGTTCGGTTTCACGAAGGTGCGCTATTGGGGGCTGGCAAAGAACATGGCGCAATTGGCGGAACAGTTTGCGGAGAGTGCCAAGCTGGAGGCGGAGATCAGGAAGAATTTAGCGGGCTTGGGCTATTGAGCCTAATCAAGGAGTACACACCATGTCATTGAATGTTGAACATCTGCGGCGCACCGCCGACACCCTGCAAGAAGCCATTACCCGCCTGGCTGCTGTGACATCCGAGCAAGATACGCTCTATGATCTGTTTCGCAATGCTGCTGTCAAGAGCTTTGAACTTTCGCTGGAAACCACCGGAAAGCTATTGCGCAAGGCGCTGAAACTTTACGGCGGCAGTCCCCGCGAAGTGGATAAGCTGGTATTCAAAGACTTGTTTCGCCATGCCAGCAAACATGGTTTGCTGGATGAAGCAGCGGTGGAGCGCTGGTTTGCTTACCGTGCCAATCGCAATACGACAGCGCACGATTACGGTGCGGGCTTTGCCAATGAAACCTTGAAAATTCTGCCTGCCTATTTGCAGGATGTGAGGTCGCTGGCCGATACGCTCCAGGAGTTGTTCGATGCACAGTCGTGATATTAACCGCTTGCAGATAAAGCCCCGGCAACTGGCAATGCTGCAAACTCTGCTGGCCCAGCATGTTTCACAAGCCCAAGTTTGGGCGTACGGCAGCCGTGTCAGCGGCAACGCGCATGAAGGCAGTGATTTGGATATCGTATTGCGCAACCCCTCAAACCTGAAAGCCGAAGTGCCGAACCGACTGGATGTGCAAGAACGCGATTATGTGGAAATACAGGCGGGGGCGGTTGATGGATAAGAAAATGGTGCTGACGGAGCAGTTTACGGAGAGCGCCAGCTGGAGGTGGAGATTAAGAAGAATTTGGCGGGATTATGACGTTCGAGACTGTCTTGTTTGGAGATCCGATGAGGAATAAAGGGTATATCCGAGGTTCCTTCGGGTCAGCACTTAAGCGCAGCGAGCTAAAAGAAAGTGGTATACCAGTTTATGAGCAGCAACACGCAATCGAAGGCATTCGGACTTTTAGGCACTTTATTGATGATGACAAGCATTATAACTTCGGCGATTTACCGTCGAGGCGAACGACCTAACCATAAGTTGCTCTGGCGCTGCAGATCGGATTTCTGTGATCCACAATAGTGACCTGAAATACACGATGCCCGCCCCAGTTATATAATTTGTCGATCGATGTTGCATCAAATTCCCCTATCCGGCTCTATAATTGCATCAATAAACTTCTGCTGCCCGTATAAAAAATCCACTTCATGACCCAGGCAAAAAACAAAAGGCGGGAGTACGGAATACTGATGTATGAAAAAACTTTATACCGCTAATAATCTGCTGGAGGCCCATATCATTCAGGATCTGCTGGCCAATGCCTATATTCCATCCAGATTGTTCAATGAATATGCGCAAGGTGCAACGGGCGAAATTCCATTCACACATGCCTATCCGGAGGTATGGGTGGAGCGCGATCTTGATTACGATCGCGGGCGGGCGATTGTTACTGCCTATGAACAGGCGCTCCCCATCACTGACAGTGTTTTCTGCCAGCAGTGCGGAGAGGAAAATCCGGGTAATTTTCAGTTGTGCTGGCACTGTGGCGCCGGCTTGGAGATTGTCAAGGAAAAGCGCTCTCTGCCGGATACCTGAGAGTGGTTTTTATCCCTTGGAATTTTTCTCGTCGACCCAGTGATTCAATAGACTGCGAGCAGCGGGAATGATGTCTGAAGCAGTCATACCAATGGGTCCATGTTGTTGTTCCAGCAATGCATCGGCAGCAGCGCCGTGTAGATAAACGGCGACCAGCAACGCATTTTCTGCAGACAACCCTTGCGCTAATAACGCCCCCAGAAAACCTGACAGCACGTCACCTGTTCCAGCACTGCTCAAACCGGGATTGCCGCTGGTGTTGAAATGACAGCTTCCATTTGGCAATGCACAAATACTGCCTGCACCTTTCAGCACACTGGCGCAGTTAAACTGTTGCGCCAGTGTTTGCGCTGCGCTCAGCCGGTTGTGCTGTATGTCAGCTGTGGTGGTGGCCAGTAAACGTGCAGCTTCTGCAGGATGAGGGGTGAGGATGGTGGCCGCTGATCGTGCTTTAAGACGCTCGCTGAGTTCAGTATGCGCCGCAATCAGGTTGAGTGCATCCGCATCCAGCACCAGTGGCAAATGGCTTTGCAGCGCTTGCTCCAGACAAAGACAGGCGGCAATTTCCTGCCCTAAACCGGGGCCGATCACCAGCGCATTCAGCAAATCAGTTGCAAAAAAATCGGCAGGTGGGCGCAACATCAATTCCGGCTGAACCAGATCAACGGCTGGCGCTTGTTCCCGCGCCAGTAATCCCAGATAAACCCGTCCTGCTCCCAGTTTGAGCGCGGCGCGTCCGGCCAGCAAAGCAGCACCAACCATGCCACTGGCACCGCCTACAATACCCAACTGACCATAAGTTCCCTTGTGGCTGTTTGCCAGGCGAGGCGCGGGTAATCTGGCGTTGATATTGGCGCGATCCAGCAGCCAATGCTGCGGTGCCTGTAGCGCTGTGGTGTTCAGTCCCAGATCACGCACAATAATCTCACCGCAATAATCACCACCATCCAGCGTCAGCAAACCCGGTTTAAGTGCGATGAAAGTGACTGTGAGCGTGGCTTTGATTACTGCAGTCAGCGCGCGTCCAGAATCGCTGAGCAGGCCACTGGGAATATCCAGCGCCAGCACCGGTAGATCAAGTTGATTAACTTGCTGAATAAGTTGCTGATAGGATTCTGCCAGCGGGCGCGCATCACTCAGGCCGATGCCAAACAACCCATCGATAACCGCTTCCCATTGCTCTCCTGCTGGCAAAGTTGGATGCGTTATTTCACCGGTGGCGCGCCATTGTTCCCACGCTTGTCTGGCGTCTGGTGATAAGCGTTCAACTTCTCCGGTAAACACCAGTGTGACTTGCTTGCCCCAGCGGTGTAAATGTCGCGCCACGACAAATGCATCGCCACCGTTATTACCCGGCCCGGCCAGAATCAGTACGCGCTGTTTGTTACCTGTTAGTAATTGATCACGTGCAATTTCAGCTGCGACCAAACCGGCTTTTTCCATTAGCGCAGGTGGATTAGGGCCAGACAGCGCCAGCGATTCAAGCGCGCGAATTTCAGCCGTGGTGTATACAGGCGACGTGC